>JAPHSO010000028.1 GCA_026193675.1 Gammaproteobacteria bacterium
GCCCGTTATGTGGTTGATGAGATTCTGCCCAAGCTCGATTTTGAGGAGACCCGCTTTATTGCCAACGTCTCCGGTTCAACCATTGAAGAGTATGTCGAGGTTGCGAAGATATTTAATGACTCCGATGTCGATGGCATCGAGATCAATATCTCCTGTCCCAATGTGAAGGAGGGTGGTGCTGCTTTTGGTAACGATCCTGAGGTTTCTGCTCGGGTGGTTGAGGCGGTACGTGCCGTGACCGATAAGCCTTTGATCACCAAACTCTCTCCCAACCAGACCGATATCGCTGAAAATGCCCGACGCTGTATTGAGGCGGGTACCGATGCCTTTGCCGTGATCAATACGTTGATGGGGATGGCGATCGATATAGAGAGCCGTTCACCCATCCTGGGAAATAACCAGGGAGGGCTATCGGGGCCGGCGATTAAACCGGTGGCTCTGCTCAAGACCCATCAGGTCTATCAGGTCTGTAAGGGGCACAACATTCCGATTATTGGTCAGGGTGGCGTCAATAGTGCCGAAGATGCGATTGAGTTTTTGATTGCGGGCGCAACCGCTGTGGGTGTTGGAACCGCGCTTTTCTATGATCCACTCATCTGCCCAACGATTAACAGAGGTATTGTCGATTATCTGAAACGCCATGATATGACCGAGGTCTCTCAGTTAACCGGTACGCTCACTCTGAACAACAAGCCGTCTGCTTGCGGCTGTTAAATTTATATTTCAGCCAATAGGATGATACGCTAACGACTATGTCACAGGCACCTCGCAAAAAGATTCGCATCGGCGACCTACTGGTCGAAAACAGGATCATCTCTGAGAACCAGTTGATGACCGCCCTTGCTGAGCAGAAGAAGAGCGGACATAAACTGGGAAGGGCATTGATGGAGCTCGGTTTTGTAACCGAGGATCAGATGCTCGATTTCCTCTCACGCCAGTTGCAGATCCCCTATATCGATCTGAAGCATTATAAATATGATTCAGAGATCGTTAAGAAGATTCCAGAGACCCTCTCCAGAAGATACCGCGCCATCGCCCTCGCTGAGCAGCCAGACTCGTTTCTGGTGGGTATGGCTGATCCAACCGATATCTTCGCCTTTGATGAGCTGAGTAAGTCATTTAAAAAGCCGATTCGTCTGGCAGTACTGCGTGAGTCAGAGCTGCTACGGACTATTGATACGGTCTTTCGTAAGACTGATGAGATCTCTAACCTTGCTGAGGAGCTTGAAGAGGAGCTCTCCGATACCGATTTCAATCTTGAAGATCTGTTGGAGACCGATGATATCTCTGAGGCACCTGTTGTTAAACTGCTGCAGAGTATCTTTGAAGATGCGCTGCAGATGGGCGCCTCAGATATCCATATCGAACCGGACGAACATGTTTTAAGGATACGTCAGCGTATTGATGGCGTACTGCAAGAGCAGGAGATGAAGGAGAAGCGCATTGTGAACGCGCTGGTCTCGCGTTTGAAGTTGATGTCGGGTCTTAACATCTCTGAACGACGACTGCCTCAGGATGGACGTTTTAATATACGCATCAAGGGACATAGTATTGATGTACGTCTCTCGACGATGCCGATCCAGCATGGTGAGTCGGTGGTTATGCGTCTGCTCGATCAGTCGAGTGGCAAGCTTGACCTGGAAAAGGTGGGGATGCCTGCCGATATTCTGAAACGCTTCCGCTCCATTATTCACAAACCCCACGGTATGGTGCTGGTAACAGGTCCCACCGGTTCAGGTAAAACCACAACACTTTATGGCGCCCTCAATGAGCTAAACCAGCCTGAGAAGAAGATTATCACCGTAGAAGATCCGGTGGAATATCGTCTGCCGCGGATCAACCAGGTACAGGTTCATCCCAAGGTGGGGCTCACCTTTGCCAAGGTTCTACGTACCGCCCTGCGCCAGGATCCAGACATTGTCCTGATTGGTGAGATGCGTGATCAGGAGACGGCGGAGATCGGTCTGCGTGCTTCAATCACCGGCCACCTTGTTCTCTCAACCCTACACACCAACGATGCAATTAGCACCGCGATTCGTCTGGTCGATATGGGAATTCAGGGCTACATGGTCGCAACCTCGCTTGAGGCGATTATTGCCCAGCGTCTGGTTAGAAAGATCTGTGATGGCTGTATTACCGATCATCAACCGGATGTTCACGAAGGAAGCTGGCTGAAAGAGCTACTTGGGGATGAGCTGAACTCTATTCAGTTTAAAAAGGGGATGGGTTGTCCTCACTGCAATAATACCGGATACCATGGTCGTATCGGTGTGTTTGAGCTGCTGGAACTCAATAATGATATGGCCGATGCGCTACGTCGTGGAGATAGTGGTGAGTTTGCACAGCAGGCACGTAACAATCCCGACTTCCGTTCGCTGGGTGAAAACGCACTCGACTATGCCAAGCAGGGTATCACCACGCTTGAAGAGGTGATTCGTGTCTCTGGCGAAAATGAGCTGCTTGATGCAAAGATGAGTGAGCTCTCGGAAGAAAAGTCGATCAGTGAGAGTGTTGATGGAGATTACTCCTAGGTGAGTAACAATATGGAGATGGTCTGCTAGTGGCAACATTTCGTTACAGGGCGCGTAGCCAGCGGGGCGATACAGTCACGGGAACTGTTGAGGCAGCCACTGCCGACGCTGTTGCCGGGCAGCTGCTCAATAGTGGTGTCACCCCGATTGAGATCAATGAGACCCAACCAAAAACAGATTTCCTGGCAGACTTTAAAAAGCAGCTCAACTCATCAAAACCGGATATTGATGAGCTAATCCTCTTCTGTCGTCAGATGTACACCCTTACCAAGGCGGGTGTACCGATTATTCGTGGATTGGTTGGTCTTGCCGATACAACACGGAATCAGGTTCTTAAAAGTACCATTGAGAAAATGCGTCAGGAGCTTGAGTCTGGTCGTGATCTCTCTTCATCGATGGGGCAGCATCCCAAAATATTCAGTGCGCTGATGATCAGCATGATTCGTGTTGGTGAGAGCACCGGTCAGCTTGATGAGGCGTTTCTTCAGCTCTCCCAGTATCTTGAAAGAGACCGCGATACCCGCAATCAGATCAAGGCGGCGCTGCGCTATCCGGCGTTTGTATTAATTGCCATCTCTATTGCGATTGTCATCGTCAACATCTTTGTTATTCCCGCTTTCGCAGGTGTCTTTGCTGGGATGAAGATGGATCTGCCCTGGCAGACACAGGCGTTGATTGGAACCTCTGATTTTTTTGTCGCCTACTGGAAATATATGTTGGGCGCACTGGTGGCGCTCGTGCTTTGGGTTCGTTACTACATCAATACTGATGAGGGGCGTTATCGTTGGGATAAACTTAAGCTGCGCCTGCCTATCGCCGGCAGCATTATTATGCGGGCAACCCTGGCCCGCTTTGCCCGTACCTTCGCGATGACAGCGCGAAGTGGCGTTCCACTGATTCAGGCGCTCTCTGTGGTGGCGCGTGCGGTAGATAATGATTATGTGGCAGATAAGGTTCTCGGAATTCGCACCGGTATTGAGCGTGGTGATAGCCTGACCCGTACCGCTGTGGCAGCCAATATGTTTACACCGCTGGTGATTCAGATGCTCTCTGTCGGCGAGGAGACCGGTGCAGTCGACGATATGCTTGATGAGGTGGCCACCTTCTATGATCGCGAGGTGGATTACGATGTGAAGAATATAAGTTCTGCCATCGAGCCTATTCTCATTATCTCCATCGGTATATTGGTTCTGATCCTTGCGCTCGGTATTTTCCTGCCGATGTGGGAGATGACCAGCATGGCTTCTCGTTAATTGCCGGCGTGCAGATCTATCACCCCGGTCAGGAATATAGCCGCTACTATCGCCTAATCGCCCTTATCATTTTGATCGCCATCTTCATTGTGGTGGCGATGCAGAGTATCTGGAAACTCAGAGTCGCTGCTGAACGTACCCATGTGGCCTGGATGGCAGGGGCGATGCAGAGCGCCATCGGTCTTGAGATTGCCACTAGAGCAGTTAAAGGTGGTTTGGCTGAGATCGCCAAGCTCGATCAAAGCAATCCTCTGGAGCTTCTGGAGAGCCATAAACGTCCAATGATGGGGGCCTACTCATTTGTTGGTGAGTTTGATAACCCAGATCCTGCAGAGATCGCCCCGAGGAGTTGGTATTTTGATACCCGGAGTCGAGAGCTTGTCTATCGGGTGGCGATGACTGATGCCTTTATCAGCGACCTCGAAGGGCCAGCAAGAGTCCGCTTCGCACTCAAGGGGCGATATCAGGGAAAGGGGCGTAATCGACACCTCAACAATATAACTCTCATTGAGTTAGATCGTTACCGTTGGGTTGAGACTGAATAGTATGCCCTCGGCATTCCGAAGGATGCCTAGATAGATGTAGGTGGTAGAGTAGCGCTGGAACAGTTTACCCAGGATGGAACAAGTAAGAGTGAAATTGGAGCAGATATAGTTGGAACCACAACAGATAGAGCTTCTTATTGGGATCGTGGTTGAGAGCGCAATCCATACCCTGATATTTTTCTCAGTGGTTGCATTGGCTCTTGGCCTGCTGCTTCTCGTATCACCACAGAAGGTGGTGTGGATTAAATCGGTCTCTGATCGCTGGATGACACCTCGAAAATCGCTCAAGCCGTTAGAGCTCCCGAGGGAGAGTGATTCCATTCTTTATAGACACCACCGGTGGGTGGGTTCGATCACCATTATCCTGCCGATAATCACAGGTTATCTGTTACTTTATGGAGTTATTGATGAGCTGCCGCGCGCAGCAGTCTCCGGGCGGGAGCACTACCTCTTCTGGCAGTGGCTCTTTGATAGTACGATCATCTTTCTCTGGCTCTCCAATATTGCCGCCTTCATTATCGGGTCGATCATCTTCTTTCGCCCTAGCCTGTTGAGGCGTTTTGAGGCTCTCTCTAATCGATGGCTCTCCACCCGTCAGGGATTGAGGCGGCTTGATCAAAGCTACTCGCAGCTTGATGAGTTGATGTTAAAACGCTCAAAATGGACCGGAATCTTTTTA
>JAPHSO010000267.1 GCA_026193675.1 Gammaproteobacteria bacterium
CTGATTAACCCCATTGCAATGGAAGAGGGTCTACGTTTCGCGATTCGTGAAGGTGGACGTACCGTAGGTGCTGGTGTTGTTTCTAAGATTATTGAGTAATCTTAATAAACAATACCGGTTCCTAAATGAGCCACGCAGAGCAGATTGCTCTGTGTGGCGTTTATAATTTAGGCCAGTAGCTCAATTGGCAGAGCAGCGGTCTCCAAAACCGCAGGTTGGGGGTTCGATTCCCTCCTGGCCTGCCATACAAATAGAACGGCACACATAATAATGGGTGACAAAATTAAATTAGGCTTAGCTCTTATCATTGCTTTAGCAGCAGTGGGGGGCTTTTACTTCTACGCGGAGCAGTCGTTACTGTTACGTGTCGTCGGCCTGTTGGTAGCAGTTGGCATTGCCGTTGCAATTGCCGTTCAAACCGAGGCCGGAAGAAATGTCTGGGCTTTTGGTCGTGGTGCAAGTGTTGAAATACGTAAGGTGGTCTGGCCATCACGTAAAGAGACCGTGCAGACGACCTTAATGGTGTTAGTAATGGTAGTCATTGTCGGGATTATCCTCTGGATGTTCGACATGTTTGTCGCATGGGGCGTCGGTTACTTAACCGGCCAAGGGAGCTAGGTAGATGAGTCTACGTTGGTATGTTGTACATGCATATTCAAACTTTGAGCAGCGTGTAAAACAGTCTCTCGAAGAGCGTATCGA
The DNA here is from genome assembly GCA_026193675.1 of Gammaproteobacteria bacterium. Taxonomy (GTDB): domain Bacteria; phylum Pseudomonadota; class Gammaproteobacteria; order Thiohalomonadales; family Thiohalomonadaceae; genus JAOTST01. The sequence continues at coordinate 703 of JAPHSO010000267.1, forward strand.
GCGCTATGGAATGCAGGATAAGTTTGGTGAGATTCTGGTTCCAACCGAAGAGGTTGTAGAGATGCGCGATGGACAAAAACGCAGCACCTCGCGCAAATTCTTTCCAGGTTATGTCCTGGTGCAGATGGAGCTGGATGATGACACATGGCACATGGTTAAAGATGTGCCGCGAGTACTAGGCTTTATAGGTGGTACTGCAGATCGTCCTGCTCCAATTAGTGATGATGAGGCAAACCGCATCCTGAATCGTATTCAGGAGGGTGTTGAGAAACCACGTCCGAAGGTCCTTTATGAGGCGGGCGAGGTTGTACAGATTACTGATGGACCATTTAATGACTTCAGTGGAGTTGTTGAAGAGGTCGATTATGAGAAAAATCGTCTACGTGTTGCTGTTCTTATTTTTGGGCGTTCAACACCAGTAGATCTTGAATTCGGACAGGTTGAGAAGGCCTAAACAGAGCCTCTCTGCTTTTTATAAAACTAAGCCAACACGGGGAGCTTAATAGGCGCTTGCACCCGAGGAGAAAACATTATGGCTAAGAAGATAGAAGCATATATCAAGCTTCAGGTGGCTGCAGGTCAAGCCAATCCAAGTCCACCAGTTGGTCCAGCGCTGGGTCAGCATGGTGTCAACATCATGGAGTTTTGTAAGGCGTTTAACGCAAAAACTCAGAGTGTTGAGCAGGGACTTCCAATCCCTGTGGTTATCACAGTTTACAACGATCGTAGCTTTACATTCGAAACCAAGACCCCGCCGGCATCAGTTCTACTGAAAAAGGCTCTTGGTCTTAAGAGTGGTTCTGCAGTCCCTAACCGTGACAAGGTTGGTAAAGCGACTCGTGAGCAACTCGAAGAGATTGCCAAGATGAAAGACCCTGATCTGACTGCAGCCGATATGGATGCAGCTGTACGTACCATTGCGGGTACTGCACGTAGCATGGGTATTGAAACTGAGGGAGTTGAGTAATGGCTAAGTTAACAAAGCGCGCTAAGGCGATCGCAGAGAAGGTTGAGCCAGGTAAGAGCTACGCAATTGATGATGCAATTGCTCTTCTGCAGGATCTTCCTAAGGCAAAATTTAAAGAGTCTATTGACGTAAGCATTAACCTGGGCGTTGACCCTCGTAAATCAGATCAGGTTGTTCGTGGCTCAAGTGTTCTTCCTAACGGAACTGGCAAGGATGTTCGTGTTGCTGTGTTCACGCAGGGTGATAATGCGACTAAGGCGACCGAAGCTGGTGCAGATATCGTCGGTATGGATGATCTTGCTGAAGAAGTTAAGAAGGGAAATATGGACTTTGACGTGGTTATCGCCTCTCCAGATGCGATGCGCGTTGTTGGTCAGCTAGGTCAGATTCTTGGACCTCGTGGCCTGATGCCTAATCCTAAGGTTGGAACTGTAACACCTGATGTTGCAACAGCGGTAAAGAATGCAAAGTCGGGTCAGGTACGTTTCCGTACTGATAAGGCTGGCATTATCCACTGCTCAATTGGCAAGGCTGATTTTGATGCCAAAGCAATTAAAGAGAATCTGGTTGCTCTAATTGCGGAGCTGCAGAAGCTCAAGCCAAGTTCCGCTAAAGGTATCTACCTGAGGAAGATTTCGCTCTCCACCACTATGGGTGCAGGCGTAGCAGTTGAAACAGCCTCGCTGGATATTTAAGCGGAGTTGATAAGAGATTTTCGGTAATGGATTGCTACTACGGTAGCTGCCATTGCTGAATTTACGGCAGCCGGATTTTTCCGGTCTCGTCGAAGACCGCAGGCGAGTCTCTTCTATTAGAGACGCTTAATTCCGCAAGGGGCCAGCGTAGATGGTGTTCCGTATCAGATTTTCTGAAAAGGAATCACCGTGGGGAGATTGTCCATTTATTTGGGCCGTCTCATAAAAGGTGATGGAAGCGTTTAGCTTCCGTAATTGAAGAGGTAATTCGCGTGGCGCTTAATCTTGAACAGAAAAAGAGCATCGTGACTGAAATTACCGAAGTTGCAGAGACCGCATATGCGGCTATTGCTGCTGACTACAATGGGCTGACTTCAACCCAGATGACAGAGCTGCGTGCCAAAGCACGTGATGGTTCAGTCTATCTGCGAGTTGTAAAGAACTCACTGGCTCGTCGTGCATTTGAAGGTTCAGACTTCGAGTGTATTAATGAGGCACTGACAGGTCCAATGGTACTGGCATTCTCTATGGAGGATCCCGGATCAGCAGCACGCGTACTTAAAGAGTTTGCGAAAGAGAATGATAAGCTGGAAGTAAAACTGATCGCCCTGAGTGGTCAGCTTCTTGCAGCATCTGATCTTGATCGTCTCGCCAGTATGCCTACTAAAGATCAGGCTATCAGCATGCTGATGTCTGTGATGAAGGCACCTGTCGAAAAACTCGCCAAGACCCTCAACGAGGTTCCTGGGAAGCTGGTTCGCACTGTGGCAGCAATCAAAGATCAGAAGGCGGCGTAAACGTCACTTTGCTGGTTTTAGATCTGTTGTAACTTCGTGTAATGAAGTATTGATTTTAGAAAATTTGATTTTTGGAGTATGAAAATGGCTGTATCAAAAGATGATATTTTAGAAAGCATCGCGAACATGAGCGTGATGGATGTTGTTGAGCTTATCGAAGCAATGGAAGAGAAGTTTGGTGTCTCTGCTGCTGCTGCGGTTGCTGTTGCTGCACCTGCTGCTGGCGGTGACGCTGGTGGCGCTGCTGAAAAGGACGAGTTTGACGTTATGCTTACTGGTTTTGGCGATAAGAAAGTTGGCGTTATCAAAGCTGTTCGTGGCATCACCGGTCTTGGCCTTAAAGAGGCAAAAGAGATGGTTGAGAGTGCACCTGTTGCAGTTAAAGAAGGCGCAACTAAAGCTGAAGCAGAAGACATTCAAAAGCAGCTTGAAGAAGCTGGTGGTAGTGTCGAGCTTAAGTAATTTTTATTTACTTTATGCTAACTGTTGTCGGGTTTAGCCCGATAGAGGGAGAGGATTTCCCGAGCGAAATGACACGGAGTGTCGGGCAGTAATTTGAGAATGGCTGGTGGTTTTTGACCGCCGGCCTTTTCTCGCTGAATGTCCAAATGAATTCTAAAACCACATGTTTAGTTAAACGTGTGGCTGAGGAGCTGGATTCTAGTGATGAGCATTGTGGAAATAAAAATTTCTAATAGTGCATTGATTGACTGAGGAGAACTGATGGCCTACTCATACACAGAGAAAAAACGGATTCGTAAAGATTTTGGGAAACGTCCCGGAATACTTGATGTCCCCTATCTGCTTGCTACGCAGATTAATTCATATCGCCGTTTTTTACAGGTGGGTGCGGATAGCAAAACCCGTAAAGAGACCGGACTGCATGCAGCATTTGGGTCAGTGTTCCCAATTGTCAGCTATTCAGGAAGTGCTGCTCTCGAATATGTA
>JAPHSO010000212.1 GCA_026193675.1 Gammaproteobacteria bacterium
AAATGAACAGATGGAGCAATTCCAGGGCATGGATGGCATGCAAGGCAAAGGTATGCAAGCAGGCATGAATGGCTTAAATGGTGCTGATCAGGAAGATCGCCTCAAGAGCTTAATGGATACGTTATTTGGGGATGATGATAGCCAAGCATGACCCATCTATTCACGATTAATTGTTAACAGCTTTTGGCAGGATGCCATTACAACTATACAGAATCATCTTATTAATTTTTCAGGTTCACCGATTGGCTACAGAGGAATTATTAACCAATCCATAAATATTCATGGGTATTAGGAGGTTAAGCACCTGCTATTAGGTGCAAAGCCTCCTACTACCTCTATTTTTTCTAGATTTGGGCCAATTTTGGAACGATTGTAGAATTGATACAACGTGAAAAGGAATGACATCAAAGCAGGCATTTCTCTCAAAAGATGGCGACAGGCCTCAATGGCTCTCAGTACCCAGATTATCCTCTCGGGGCTGATGTTACTGATGGCCATACTCACCAACATTGTATCCAACAATGCTTTGGCCGTGATAGGAACCCCCTATTGACATCAGTATCACACACAAACTACGGTTCGATACTGAACTCTTTGGGACAAACATGAATTGCGCCACACCAATGGTCTACAAAACCAACCTGCTAGTAATGAATGCTTGCGGTTACACCTTTAAGGATTTCGTCTGCGCAGGTGCACCGCTAACTATCATCATCTAGCTAGGCTTGTCACTTACACGAAGCGGAGTGACTTGATTCAAATGGAAAGCCTCTGGCTGATAATGCAATTACACTCCTTAGAATTGCATGTCTCACACACATATAGAAATTTTATAAAGCAGGACAGGAAATGCTTAGAGAAATCAGCCCCTATCAGGCGTTACCAATCAGCTATATTGCAGCAGTTGTCTCTATCCCCTCTTTCTTTTCTGCGAAGATCTCTTTTCTTTAGAGGGCTTTTTTTTCTTTAATTTTTTCTTATTTTTCGAAGATTTCTTTTTCTTTGAAGGCTTCTTCTCTTTTATATCCTTCTTTTTCTTTTTTTCACTCTTTGACTTCGATTTCTTCTTTTTCTTTGAGGATTTCTTCTTATCCTTTTTTAAAGCGTTTAGAGAGGGTTTAGATTTTTTCGAAACTTCTGTCTTCTTATCCATGTCAGCTGCCAACAGAATTTTAGCCGCTTTAATCGTCTGTTCGGCACGAAAGTTACTAAACCCTCTAACCTGACTTAGCGCTTCAACACTGGTGTTTGCCAATGATTCAGCTGTTTTAAAACCTGCCTTGTTCAGTAGTATCGCTGTTGCGGGACCAATTCCAGATACATCTGTTAGTTGGTGACTCATTGCCTTCTCCGAATAGTTCATAAATAGGTGACTATGTCCTTGAGTTCCAATCTAACGCTCGAAAACTATTACTTCAAGCTTTGAATGATTGAGGTAGATCTTAGACAACTGGTTAATATGCTAGTCGACTTTAGCCTCAATCTGCGCTGTTACTAAATCCAGCAGTTCAGAAACAGAGAACGGTTTGGTTAGATAACCGACGCCACCGCATGACATCGCCTCTTCAATCTCTCGATCCATTGCAAAACCTGAGAGAAAGATTATTGGAATCGCTTTAGTTTCGGGTGATGCCTGAAGAATTTTGCAGACATCAAATCCACTCATTGTGGGCATTTTTATATCCAGTAAAATCAGATCGGGGCGTCTCTCTCCAACGGCTGTTAAACAGGCTGGCCCATCATCTGCGGTCGATATTTCAATATCATCCAGTTCAGAGAGAAATTCTACGAGCAGTTCAAGGCTCATCTCTTCATCTTCAACACAGAGGATATGGTATTTACTCATTAATATTTTGGCCCGTTATTATTTTTATGAAATTAAGTCTATTGATAGAAGTTATAGAAAATATTGACCATTTAATCAAATGATATTACCGCTTTCATCCCTGCTCGTAGCCCTTTCTGGTAAGGCACCAGTATGCGTAGTCGATACTTCCCCGCTTTGTGTGGTGAAGAGACCATCGCAACACTTTCAACTCTCCCTTTATGCACTTTTCCAGCAAACTTCACCTGCGCAGGCTGTCCCTTTTTAATATTTCCAAGTTGACTGCTATCAAGGTAACCGTCTACCGCTATTGAAGCCCTAGAGGCGATCATCATCAATGCACTATGGGGTAGTTGGTGGTTGAAGGTTGCACCAACCTCTACATCCCTGGCAACAACGATTGCGTCATACGGTGCTTTGAGTTGAGTCAGCTGAACCTCTCTTTCGGCCTTCGCTAATTCTCTTTTAGCAGATTGGAGAGCTGCTGAGGCACCAACCCACGCCGCCTCACCAAGGGCTCGGTCATGATCTGAGAGTAGTGTGCGGTCATAAAGATCCTCACTCCTCTCATATTCACGCTGTGCCTCCTTGTGGAGTAACTCCGACTGCCGTAAATTTTCCTGGGCAAACAGCAGCTGAGTGCTCTCAACCTTATGCTGCAACTGTAGTAGTAGATCCCCTTTATTGAGTAGGGCGCCAACATCGACAGGAACCTTCTCCACAATACCGGTACGAACAGGACTAAGTTCAAGCAGCCTGTGCCACTCCGTTGTCGCTGCAAAATCGGCTGCCCATAGCTGTGGCGAGAGCATGGCTCCAACCAGTAAAATCAAGCTTCGATTAAATCCAATCCAGTCTCGTTGCATTTTATTGACCCCCTTCATTTA
>JAPHSO010000049.1 GCA_026193675.1 Gammaproteobacteria bacterium
GGATTAAGTGCCGACCATATTCATCAGGTCCTGTTTGCGGGGCTTCTTCATAATATTGGTAAAGTGGGAATGGCCGATAAGCTGCTAAAAAGGGCTTATGAAGATATGAGTGAGGAGGAGTATGCGCTTTTTGTTAAGCATCCGGTGATTGGTGAGGGAATGCTCATGGCCTTTGATGATCTTAAAGAGGCTGCAAGTATCATCCGCTCACAGCATGAATGTTATGATGGTAAAGGCTTCCCCGATAAGTTACATGGCGAAGAGATACCTATTGGCTCCAGGATACTGGCCATCGCTAGTGATTATGAGATGTTTCAGCTTGGAACGATCACCAGTCAAAAACAGAATGAGAGTGAGGCCCTGGATTTTCTAACCAATAATCGCAAAACGCGTTATGACCCCAAATTGGTTGTGATGTTTCATGAGGTGATTAAGTCAGAGAACCTCAAGAAAAGAGGAAAAAATGACAAGATCCGGAGAGTGGTTGCCAGTAGATTGGTTCCTGGAATGATCCTGGCTGATGATGTCCTGATTAAGGATAAGGTGTTGGTGTTATCCATGGGACATGTTATCGATCAGCACACGATCGATCGCCTGAAACAGTTGGAACGTTCAGTCGATGGCGCAGTGGTGATCAATATTTTTGACGATTACTGATTATAGGATAAGCACCACTTTAACGGGGACGATTTGTAATCGTTAAAATGAAAAAGGGCCTAGCATTTGCTAAGCCCTTTTTTGTATATGGTGGCTACACCGGGATTTGAACCTGGGACCCCATCATTATGAGTGATGTGCTCTAACCAGCTGAGCTATGTAGCCAAATTTTGGAGGCGGAATTGTGCGGTTTTAGGGCCAATGTGTCAAGTAATATTGCCCCTTTGCCCATTAAACTCCAGTGTTTAAACGTTAAATCGGAAGTGCATAACATCGCCATCCTTAACAACATATTCCTTGCCCTCAAGACGAAGCTTTCCGGCATCTTTGGCTCCCGCCTCTCCGTTGTATTCGATAAAGTCATCGTAGGCGATCACTTCAGCGCGGATGAAACCCTTCTCAAAGTCGGTATGAATCACCGCAGCCGCTTTGGGGGCTGTTGCGCCAATGGCGACGGTCCAGGCTCGAACCTCTTTCACGCCTGCAGTAAAGTAGGTCTGTAGGCCGAGCAGCTCATAACCTGCACGAATCACCCGGTTAAGACCGGGTTCATCCAGCCCCAGCTCCTCCAGAAAGACCTCCGCCTCTTCGTCATCAAGCTCGGCCAGTTCAGACTCAATCGAGGCGCATACAGGGACCACAATGGCATTCTCGCTTTCGGCAATTTTGTTTACCGCATCGAGGAGTGGATTGTTTTCAAAGCCATCTTCAGCGACATTGGCGATATACATGGTGGGTTTGATGGTAAGCAGGTGGATATCGTAGAGGTGGGCCAATTCATCTTCGCTTAGATCGAGGGTACGAATCAGATTGCCATCTTCAAGGTGGGCCAGCGCCTTCTCTATCGTTGCAAGCTTGGCTTTGGCCTCTTTGTCCCCGCTCTTGGTGAGCTTGGCGACACGGGTCTGCGCCTTTTCGACCGATTCCATATCGGCCAGACATAGCTCAGTGTTGATCACCTCAATGTCATTGGTCGGGTCGATCTTGCCGTCGACGTGCACCACATTATCATCCTGAAAACAGCGTACCACCTGTACGATGGCATCGGTTTCTCGGATGTTGGCAAGAAATTTATTTCCGAGCCCTTCACCTTTGGAGGCGCCCGCAACCAGGCCGGCGATATCGACAAACTCCATGGTGGTAGGTAGTACCCGCTGTGGATTGACGATTGCCGCCAGTTTGTCCATGCGTGCATCAGGGACGGGTACGATTCCAACATTGGGCTCAATGGTGCAGAAGGGGTAGTTTTCTGCCTGAATGCCCGCTTTGGTAAGCGCATTGAATAGTGTTGATTTACCTACATTGGGTAGTCCAACAATGCCGCATTTAAATCCCATGTTGTTTGCCTTCTACTATTAAGGTGTGGTGTGAAGTTCGTTCATCGCTTTCTGTGAATCCCCATTGATAATCAGGGGAAGCACATCAATAATTCGGTCGATTGATTGATCAATCGATATCTGGTCGTCAACGGATGCCTTTTTAAGCACAAAGTTGCTGACCTGTTTGGCATTGCCTGGATGGCCGATGCCGATTCGCAGACGCTGGAAATTTTTGGTTCCAAGGTGAGCGATTGTGTCACGTAGACCATTATGGCCACCATGACCACCATTGAGTTTTAGACGCGCGACGCCGGGATCAAGATCCAGTTCATCGTGGGCTAAAATAATGGCTTCTGGTTCTATTTTGTAGAAGTTGGCTATTGCACCAACCGCCTGTCCGCTACGGTTCATGAAGGTGTCGGGCTTCAGTAGCCAGACACTGTGTCCACCAATATTGACCTTGGCGACGGCACCATGAAATTTGGACTCTTTACGAAAGGAAGCTCCGTTTTGCTCAGCAATCCGGTCAACCAAAAAAAAACCGGCGTTGTGTCGCGTCTGTTCATATTCGGAGCCGGGATTTCCCAGCCCCACTATGAGCGATACAGACGACACAACGCCGGCCTTTTAGCCTGGATAAAGAGAAGATTACTCTTCAGCAGCACCTTCTTCGTCAGCTGCTGCAGGAGCTACAACTTCACCTTCATCTTCAGTAGCACTTCCGCGCATCTTATGGATAGCGGCAACTGGAAGATCGTGATCGGCACCATGTGTCAGTGCGATAATCTCAACACCTTCAGGCAGTTTGATGTCTGACAGGTGGAGAGAGTGATCCATCTGAAGCTCAGAGAGGTCAACCTCAAGGTACTCAGGCAGGTCGCCAGGTAGACAGCTGATCTCAACCTCAGTGACGTTGTGAGTGATCAGTCCGCCATCAATCTTGACGCCAGGAGCCACCTCTTCGCCAGTGAAGTGAAGTGGCACATTCATACGCAGCTTCTCTTTAGCATCTACACGCAGGAAGTCAGCGTGCAGGATAGTTGGCTTGTAGGGGTGACGTTGTAGATCTTTCAGTACAACCTTTTCCGCTTTGCCATCAACAGCGATGTTGAGGATGTGCGAATAGAAGGCTTCATGCTCCAGGTGGTGGAACAGGCTATTGTGATCCAGGGTGACAGAAACGGCATCTTTACCGGCACCATAGATAACAGCAGGGACTTTATCTTCACGACGTAGGCGGCGGCTCGCACCTTTCCCCATATCGCTACGACTCTCTGCAGTAATGTTGAAATCAACACTCATTTTATTTACTCCGTAAGTTAAAAAAGCCCTTGCGGGCATTTGTTACCACTCTTTGCGACCAAGAAGTGGTATCTCGTTGATGCCCTAATAATGGGCATCAATCAAAATTCTTTAAATAGGCGCTAATCCATATAGAGAGAGCTAACCGATTCATCGTTATTAATCCGACGAATGGTTTCAGCCAGCATCTCTGCAATACTGATTTGACGAATCTTTTTACACGCTGCAGCCTTGGCTGAAAGGGGCAGGGTGTCGGTCACCACAATCTCATCAAGTTGTGAGCCGTTAATGTTCTCAATGGCCGGACCCGATAGCACTGGGTGGGTGATATAGGCCTTAACCTTGGCCGCACCGTGCTCTTTAAGGGCGTTGGCTGCCTGACACAGGGTTCCTGCAGTATCGACCAGGTCATCAACGATGACACAGGTGCGATCTTCCACATCACCAATGATGTGCATCACCTCGGCAACGTTTGCCTTGGGACGACGCTTGTCGATAATCGCCAGGTCAGCATCATCAAGACGTTTTGCAACAGCACGAGCACGAACCACACCACCCACATCGGGTGAGACCACCATCAGATTGGTCTCTTTCGACTTCCAGATATCACCCAGAAGCAGTGGTGAGGCGTAGACATTATCTACCGGGATATCGAAAAATCCCTGAATCTGGTCAGCGTGCAGGTCAACGGTCAACAGTTTGTCGATACCGACGCCGCTGAGCATGTTGGCGATCACCTTGGCGGTAATCGGTACACGCGATGAGCGGGTGCGGCGATCCTGACGGGCATAACCGAAGTAGGGGACCACCGCGGTCACCATACGGGCAGAGGCACGGCGCATCGCGTCGGCCATCACCATCAACTCCATCAGATTGTCATTTGTTGGGGCACAGGTGGGTTGAATCAGGAAGACGTGACGGCCACGAACATTCTCAAGGATCTCAAACATCACCTCACCATCGCTGAACTGATCGACAATCGCCTTACCCAAAGGCATGCCGAGGGAGCTTGCAATCTTCTGTGCCAACTGTGGATTGGCGTTGCCGCTAAAGACCATCATAAGGCTATTTGCTCTCTATTTTGAGTTCAGTAGGTGTCATCAGTTTTTAGCAATTGAAAGGGCCGTTTTAAACGACTCATTCAACAACTAAACGACGATAGGTGGGAGTAACTCCCATCTATCGTCGATGTGTATGGCTGGGGTAGGAGGATTTGAACCTCCGAATGACGGGATCAAAACCCGCTGCCTTACCGCTTGGCGATACCCCAATTGTAAATCTGGCAACTATATATCTGTCGCCTTATCTAATCTCTGCAGTAGTGGTGAGCGGTTACACCCCTGGGTGATAAATCCACTCCACTGTTCCGGCAGTTTCTCCAGGACTTTAGCCGCATCAGATTGACTCCTAAAGGAGGCAAAGAGCGAAGCTCCGGTCCCGGTTAGCCGCGCATCTTCAAACTGGCTTAGCCACTTGAGTGCCTCGGCAATCTCCGGATAACGCGCTACAACAACCGCTTCGCAAACATTGCTCAAACTGTTGGATAAAACGCCGTCAGAAATCAGGTCGCGTATTGTGATGGGTGGGCAATCCCGTGTCAATTCCCTAGCGTTAAAAATATTGCCTGTTGCGACCTCAATTTGCGGATTTATCACCACAAACCACGATTCGGGCAGAGATATGGGTTGTAGCTGCTCTCCAACCCCCTCAGCCCAGGCACTATGGCCGTGGATAAAGACGGGGAGGTCTGCCCCGAGCTGGAGTCCAATACGGGCCAGCTCATTGGGACTCAGGTGGAGCCCCCACAGGTGGTTAAGTGCCACCAGGGTGGTTGCCGCATCAGAGCTCCCCCCTCCCAGTCCACCCC
>JAPHSO010000074.1 GCA_026193675.1 Gammaproteobacteria bacterium
GCCGAGTCTCATTTGCCAGCAGTGCTTCAGCCACCACCGCCTCAACACCGGACTCTTCTTTAATCCACTGCTGTACAAACGGTTCGGTAAAATCGAGATGAATCCAGATAAATCCGGCAGTGGCATCCCAGGAACGTATCTCCTCCCAGCCCAAGGCTCTCCCTTCACCCTTTCCATCAAGGGTATATGCAGCAACCAATCCGTTATCTATAGACATACAAAGTCCTTCTAAAAACAGTCCAAAAATATTAAATGTATTAACAATGCACGGCTTTGATTCCAGTGCCCGGTGTTGAACTTATTCGATTATTAACCAAAGATACAATACAGTTTTTATAGCTTCTCTATATAACTAATTATCATGTGGATCATGCGGGAATCTCCCTAACCCCGTAGACACCCTGTAGTATTTTGAAGGTATTAAGTCTGTCTTAAAGTGATGTCAGGATATCTCACAATTCATCTGAGCCATTATCTAACCCACAGCGTCTTGGCGTTGACGAACTCACGAATCCCCAGATAGGAGAGCTCGCGCCCGTAGCCCGACTGCTTGATGCCGCCAAACGGCAGGCGTGGATCACTCTTCACCATGCCGTTGACAAAGGCGCAGCCACAGGCCAGCTGGCGGGCGATACGTTCACCACGCTCACTATCCTTAGTAAACACGGCGCCACCGAGACCAAAATCTGAATCGTTGGCCACCTCAATCGCTGTACGCTCATCCTTGACCCGAATGATCGAGGCGACCGGACCGAAGAGCTCCTCTGACCAGGCCGGCTGTCCCGGCGCCACATGGTCGATAATGGTTGGGCTGTAGTAGTAACCCGGCCCATCAACAGGCTCACCGCCCGTCACAATGGTGGCCCCTCGGGCGACCGATGCCAGCACCTGACTGTGCAGCTCATCTCTGAGATCCGCTCGCGCCATCGGAGCCACGGTGGCGGCAGACCCCATAGGATCTCCCACATTCAAACCCTCTACCGCCTCTTTAAAGCTGGTGACAAACTGCTCGGCAATCGACTCCAACACAATAAAGCGCTTGGCGGCGATACAGCTCTGACCACAATTCAAAAAACGGCCCAACATCGCCTGCTGCACCGCCAGATCGATATCGGCATCGTCCAGCACGATAAAGGGATCTGAGCCACCCAGCTCCAGCAAGGATTTCTTGAGCACGCTACCGGCTGTAGCTGCAACACTACGACCCGCCGGGCCAGAACCGGTCAGGGTGACACCATGAATCCGCGGGTCGCGAATCACCGACTCAACCTGTGACGAGCTGATCATCAGATTTATAAAAATACCATCGGCAAAACCGGCTTCACGAAAGATGGAGTCGATCGCCATGGCGCATTGAGGCACGTTGGAGGCGTGCTTCATCACCACCGTATTTCCGGCAATAAGCGCCGGAACTGCTGCGCGAATCAGTTGCCAGAAGGGAAAGTTCCAGGGCATCACCGCAAGAATGGTTCCCAAGGGTTGATGGGTGACGAGACTACGGCTGGCATCGCTGTCGATCAACTCATCAGCTAATTGACTCTCACCGTGCTCGGCATAATAGTCACAACCGATAGCACACTTCTCAATCTCCGCCTGGGCCTCACTAAAAAGCTTACCCATCTCCAGGGTGATCAGGCGCGCCAGCTCATCCCTGCGTACCCGCAAAATCTCCCCCAATCTTGAGACCCGTTTGCAGCGACTCTTCAGTGGGGTGTTGGCCCAAATCGGCACCGCATCTGCCGCAGTGGCAAGAGCATGCTCTACCTGCTCGGCATCAAATGATGGAAATTGCTCAAGCAGTTCACCAGTGGCTGGATTATGTGACTGAAAACTCATGTAAAACGATTCTTTGCCGCAATAGATGGGCTCTAGTATACAATCTGTTCATCGTAATTATTAAACCCCTTTTAGAATGTTATGAAAACCTATCTTGTGGGCGGAGCCGTTCGCGACAAACTACTGGGAGTCGAACCCAAGGATCGCGACTGGGTGGTGGTAGGTGCCACTCCTGAAGAGATGCTCAAGCAGGGCTTCAGTCCCGTCGGTAGTGACTTTCCGGTCTTCCTCCATCCCCAATCTAAAGAGGAGTACGCCCTGGCTCGCACTGAGCGTAAGAGCGGTCATGGCTACCACGGCTTTGAGTTTCACGCCGATCCCAGTGTCACCCTTGAAGAGGATCTGATCCGCCGCGATCTCACCATCAACGCGATGGCCGAAGACGATAGCGGCACTATCATTGATCCCTTCAATGGTCAGGAGGATCTCGCCAACGGCAAACTCCGCCATGTCTCCGATGCATTTAAAGAAGATCCGGTTCGGGTTCTACGCATCGCCCGCTATGCCGCCCGTTTTAACCGCTGGGGATTTCATATCGCCCATGAGACCCACAACCTGATGCAGGCGATGGTGGCTGAGGGTGAAGTGGACCACCTGGTGCCCGAGCGGGTATGGCAGGAGACGGTACGCGCCCTGGAAGAGGATGCTCCTCAGCGCTTCTTTGATGTGCTGCACAGGTGTGGCGCACTGAAGGTGATCTTCCCCGAGATCGAGGCGCTATTTGGTGTCCCCCAACCGATACACCACCACCCCGAAGAGGATACCGGGGTTCATGTGATGATGGTGCTCGAGCAGGCCGCCAGACTCTCGGATGATCTCAAAGTACGCTTTGCTGCGCTGGTGCATGACCTCGGTAAAGGGACCACCCCAGAGTCGGAGTGGCCGCGCCATATCGCCCATGAAGATCGCGGCGTCATGCTGGTCGAACAGCTCTGTGAGCGTCTGCGAGTTCCCAAAGATTTCCGTGATCTGGCTGTTCTGGTCACCAGGTACCACGGCCTCTACCACCGCGCAGCGGAGCTCAAACCAAACACTATGCTCAAGCTACTACAGAACCTGGATCTATTCCGTCGACCCGAGCGTCTGGAGCAGTTTCTAAGCGCCTGTGAGGCCGACTCGCGTGGCCGCACCGGTTTTGAGAGTCTAGAGTATGAGCAGCCAGATATTATTCGTAACGCCTTCAAGGCGGCCTCGGCTGTCGACAGCAAGGCGGTGATCGCCGATGGCTTTAGCGGTAAAGAGATCGGTATAGAGCTAAGCAGAAGGCGCTCTATCGCCATTTCAGACCGACTAAAGGGCTGAAGATAGTCCCAATGGTAGTACCTAGATATATCACCTTTTGGTAGTAGAATGTCGCCATTACAAACGTAATGATGGGCATGAGGGAATCATGATTTGAGTTATGTCGACACCCCATGTGGGGATCACAATAAATAGATGTCGAAGCATAACTCTTGAAGAGTAGATTATTGATGAACATTAATAACAAGGAACTCATCATCCTGATTCTTGCCCTGCTCAGCGGCATCGCCGTGAGTGCCATCACATGGAATGCTATCGATGTGGTCAGGGAGTACCAAAATGCACAGCGACTCGTCACCGGCAGTCGCATCGCTGAACTGACTCTCAGAGCTGGAACCGAACTGGCCTATGAACGCGGTATCACCGCAACACTTCTTGCCAACAAAGAGACCAATGTTTCTGAGGCGATAACACGGCTTCAACAGCAGCGCCAGAAAGTAGATGCACTCTGCATGGATATTGAAGCGCAGATGAGCCAGTTTACCAATAACGATAACAACACGGATCTGAGTGCACACATGCATAGGCTGGTTCAGGAACGTAGTCAGCTGATTCTTAGACGAGCAGAAATCGACGTCGCGCTTCAGCAAAATGGTAGTCACCCAGAGATTCGCCAGCGCTGGATCTCCGAGGTGACCTCACATATCGCCAAAGTGAATGATATGCGCCGAGCACTGCTGGCACCTCTGAGAGCAGAGGATTTTGCCAATCACTATGGTCAATTGATACAGGAGAGCTTCCAGAGCCATCTGGAAATCAGCGGACTACAACGGGCACTTCTGGGCCAGGTGATCGCTGAACAGCGTCCTTTAACGCAGAATGAGTTAATGCAACTCTACCATCAGAATCATCTGTTTGAGGTGATCGAAGAGAAGCTCAATGGCGCACTCAAGTTTTTCCCACCATCGGTTGAGATTAGTGAGGCCAGACAAAAATTCGTTGCCCATTTTCATGTCGAATATCGCAAGCTGCGTGATTCGGTTGTGGCTGCTGGAGAGCTGGGTTCTGACTACCCGATAGATTCCCTGACCTGGTTTCAGGCCGCAACTGATGCCATCGAAAGCTCTATCAACTACTCGAAAGCGCTGAACATTCAGATTAATCACAACATCGCTTCAGTGGTCGATCACGCCAACATCACTGTGGCCCTTCTGATAGCAACCATCATTCTTGTAGCCATTTTCTTTGCCCTCAGCTACTGGCTTATTTTTGTTCGTTTCATTCGTCCTATGGCACTCCTGGAGCAGGCAGCCAACACCATCGCTCATGGCGATCTAGAGAAGAGTATTCAGCTCGACTCTAAAGATGAGTTTGGCCACTTTGCAGACACCCTTGATGCGATGCGTCTGCGCCTTCTTGAGGATCGTCTGCATCGTGAACAGACCGAGCAGGAGCTGCGCAAACTGCACAATGCAATGATCTACAGTGTGAGTAGCATTGTGATCACCGATGTTGAGGGGATTGTTGAGTATGTAAATCCCTGTTTTGAGACGACCACAGGCTTCCGATCTGATGAGATTGTTGGAACAAAACTGAACCAGCTCCGCTCAGAGCATACAACAGATAAGACCTACAAAGAGATGTGGGATCGCATCAAATCGGGAGCTGTCTGGGAAGGGGAGCTTCAGAATCGAAAGAAGAATGGCGATCTATTCTGGGAGCTGGTCTCTATCGCACCGGTGCTTAATAGTGAAGGTGTCGTCACCCATTTTATCGGCACTCATCACGACATCACCGAACGTAAGTCGATGGAGGGTCGTCTCAACTATCTCGCCTATCACGATGACCTCACCGGCCTGCCTAACAGAATGCTGCTCAGTGATCGCTTCCATCAGGACAAGGCGCGAGCCAAGCGTAACAACGAGGAGCTGGCGCTGCTGATTCTCGATCTCGATAACTTCAAGGCGATCAATGACACTCTGGGACACAATACAGGTGATCAGGTACTGATTGAGATCGCCACCCGTCTAAAAGGCCAGGCGCGTAGTGGTGAGACCGTAACCCGTTACGGTGGTGATGAATTTGTAATTATCCTGACCGATATCTCCAGTAAACTCGAACTGACCGTAGCCGCTAAACGCATTATCGATATCATCTCCGAACCGATTGAACAGGATGGCAGAACACTACATGTCACCTGTAGTGTGGGTGTCTCTATCTGGCCCGACAATGGTGATGATCTACCGAGCCTTTTAAGCCATGCCGATGCCGCCATGTATCTCGCCAAAGATCAGGGGCGTGACCAGTTCCAGTTCTATACCGATGAGCTCAATCAAAAGAACCAGCAGCGTATGGAGATGGAGAGTGAATTGCGCGGGGCCATTGAGCGCGATGAACTTGAACTCCACTACCAGCCCCAATATGACATTAAGCTTGGCATCATCACCGGCATGGAGGCGCTGCTTCGCTGGCATCACCCGACATTGGGTACAGTCCCGCCAATACAGTTTATTCCCATTGCAGAGGAGACTGGCTTCATCCTCGCCATCGGACAGTGGGTGCTTGAACAGGCCATGGAGCAGACGATTAAATGGCGGGACATGGGTTATGAAGATCTCATTATTTCGGTTAATGTCTCTGTCCGCCAACTCGAAGAGCCCGACTTCTCTCTGTTACTGCGTCATATCCTAAAAAAGCTACCATTAGCCCCAGAAAAACTGGAGCTTGAGGTGACCGAGACGATGGTGATGCATGATCCCAAAACGATGATTGCTATCCTCAACGAGGTCAAAGAGGTTGGTGTAGAGTTAGCCTTGGATGATTTTGGTACGGGACATTCCTCCCTCGCCTATCTACAACGTTTCCCATTCGACAAGCTCAAGATTGATCGCTCATTTATTAAGAATGTAGATAACAGTGAAGATTCTGCAGCTATTGCCAAGACCATAGGGGCAATGGCACGCAGCCTCCATCTTGACCTGATCGCCGAAGGGGTTGAGACCCAGGAGCAGGTCGATTTCCTGATCGATTGTGGCTGCGATGCGATCCAGGGATTCTATTTTAGCCGTCCGGTTCCTGCGGCCGAATTTGAAAAACTACTGGCGAATTCGGCAATCAACAGCAAAAATTAGAGGGAACTTATTCCCGCATCATTCAGAAACTGTCCCAGTTGATGCAGCTCATTCTTGCCCATGGTCGAACCGTGATGAGGATGGTGCATCGTGATCTCCGCTCCCCCCAGGTGGACCACAACACGTGCCCCCTTGGTCTCGTGTAACTCTGCACCTAAATGTTGCAGTAACGATTCAACCTCTCGCCAGTGAATGTTACTACTGGTCTGGTGCCCCATAATCGAATCGAGGATTTTTTGATGCTTTTTACTCATATAAACCTTTCACATTAATTGCCTATCCAGACAGTATAGGCAACAGAATTAAAAGCTGCCGACCCTAACACCATATTGTTATCAATAATTAAACTATCTCTCAGATGCCTGCCGTAGCATTGGATAACTAAATTAGTTCTGAGGATATTGACCAGATGTTTGTCGAGCTGGCTGGTGAGGACGGCACCCCCACCTTTCTCCTCTACTCCCCTACCGGAAAGTTGATAGCTCAATAGATTGGAGGCGTTCCTGTTGCGCTTATCGAGATTGTATTAAATCCAACAGCTAAGCTACAGAGAGGTGATTTAATAGTGATTGGTAAGGAGACAGGGTTGTCGACTGCACATCTAACCATTTCTTGAAAGAGTAGACTGAATCTCAGCCAATGCCATTTAGATACCTCATTTCACTCCATTGTTTATGAAGCAGATCGCTCTTTCCAGACTTCTTCACGGCATACATTAACGCATCAGACTCTTTCATTAATTCAGAACCACTGCCGCATGGAGCATCAACCGTAATTGCTCCGATGCTAAATGTGATTGGCCAACTCCTATTTTTCATGGCTTCAGTCAGTTTATTATGAATATTCTTTAATATAACTGATGAATCCTCAAATTCAGTATTCAATAGCAGAGTAACAAACTCATCCCCCCCTAACCTGGCACAAATGTCTGTATGACGGGTATATGCATCGATTGTTCTGGAAACCGTAACAAGAGCTTCGTCCCCAACATGGTGTCCCATTTGATCGTTAAGATACTTAAAGTTATCTAAGTCTATAAAAGCGAGTGTGAAATGACCCGGATATCGGTGGCTTCGTTCTAGCTCAATATTGAGCTTTTCTATAAAGGCATGTCTATTGAAAATTCCGGTGAGAGAGTCGATATCAGCAAGATTTTCCTCTTCATCAAGCAACTCCCTAACAGTAGAGACCAAAAAGCTAATCAGCAGGAACATGCTAAAACGGATGGTCACATTCCAGTAAGGTACCCATTCTGATGAATATCTGTTTTCCATTGAAATATCGGCTATGAGCCATAGAATGGCGGCAATTGCTGCAATGATGACACCTCGATTACGTCCGCAGTACCATGCTGACAGGGCGATAGGCAAAGTGTAGAAAACAGAAAAGGCCAGCTCAGAACCAGAGATGTGATCTAAAAATCCAATAGCAACCAAAATGGTCAAAGAGATGGTTATATTCGCACCACATGTTAAATTGGATAAAAATTTATTTAATATCTTTAGCATTAATTTAGGTTGCGTCATTAAAAATTCAGATGCTCAGTCTGCCAATATTATATAGAACAAAATCCAGTCAGTATTGGTGCAGATTAATTGGCCAATAGCCATGCTATTTTGATTATCTCTCAACGGCTACAAGAGCAAAATCAAACATTCCAAATGTCTGTCCATAATAGGCCTGTACGAATCCGAACTGAAGCAGTTGAAAATAGTGGCTGTAGCTTCGACAATTTTGTTAACACTGACATTTAGCTCATAATAATTTTTAACGATAAGGCTGAAACGGCGCGATAATAATCGGATGACTTCAATGCTAGGGAAAGTCCCGTTATACGTATAAACTTCTTTTCTTTCATCTAATAGAGCATGAGAACAAAATAATGACGGGTATCAAGGGGATTAACAGTATCTTATTTATCGCAGATAACGCGCCAGATGAGCGTTATGCATTTAAGAAGACGGTAGATTTCGCCCAAAAATTTCAGGCACGCATCGTAATTATGGATGTTTTAGAGCTGTCTGCTCTAGAGGGCGATGTGATACGGAAGGTTCATTCAATTGCAAACTTGCAGGAGAAACTGTTAGAGGTTCGTACCAAAGAGTTACAGGATATGATTGCGCCATATTTGTCTTCCGGGGTGGAAATGCGAATAAAGGTACGCATCGGTCGCCTTCATCAGGAGGCCGTTCAAGCGATTAGTCGAGGTGGACATAAGCTTCTGGTGAAAAGCATTAAAGGTCCAAAGAATCATCCTCAGTCAATAGGTCCAATGGATACTCGCCTTATTCATCATGTGCCTTGTCCTGTACTGATATTACGCAAACATAATCCAGGCCCCGTAATTTCAGCAGTAGCCCTAACTTCTAATCATGGGGATGAAAGCCTGATTGAAGACCAGGTCTTTAGATTTGGGCATGCACTGGCAGATATGAGCCAAACTACTTTGCATCTTGCCCATGCTTGGGAATTGCCTGACGAGAAGATACTGCGGGCAGTTGGTACAGAAAATGAAAATGAACTACTTCGCCTTAGAATTAGAGAATCACACCAATATTTGATTGATAAAATGATGGCGCGCCACCCTGAAATCATCGCATCACCACACCTTTTGGAGGGTTGGGCATCTAGTGTTATTCCTAAACTTGTAGATGAGTTGCAGGCAGGAATGCTAATTTTAGGCTTTAATCAAAGAAATGTTCAGGGCAATATGACACCCGGAAGCATCCTTGAGGTTATCCTCCATCTGGCAAATTGTTCTATCATGATTATTAAGTCATAACCTGTTTTCTATATGCAGATGAATTCTTAATATTTCTAAATAAAACTCCCATTTCCTATTTTCGTTAGCCTTTAATCCCATTGTCTGTAAACTATAAAATCTAGCCACTGTCAGGGTTAGATGTTGTACTATCTGAAGATTCAGAATCCCCTATGCTATTCGGGGATAGCCATACACTTATACTCAATAGCGTAAGCATATTTATGACACACAAAACAATTGGCTGGAGAGAGTGGGCACAGCTCCCTGAGTTAGAAATACCCCATATTAAGGTGAAGGTCGATACCGGTGCACGTACATCTGCCCTACACGCCTTTGCGGTTGAGACCTATGAGGAAAAGGGTGTGCCCATGGTGCGCTTTGCCCTCCATCCCCTCCAGAAGCGAGCCGACATTGAGAGATACTGCACGGCTCGGATCATCGAAGAGCGTGTTGTCTCAGACTCTGGCGGCCATAAAGAGAAGCGCTACGTTATTGCTACCACAATTAAAATGGGTGACATGAGCTGGCCGATTGAGATTACACTCACCAATCGAGATACCATGAGCTTTCGTATGCTGCTAGGCAGGACGGCCATGAAAGGGCTCTTCCTGGTCGAACCCGGCGCCTCCTATCTCCTGGGAAAGCCTTCAACTACTGAACTGGAAAACAGCTACCGAGAGAAATTATGAAAATTGCCATCCTCTCCAGAAACAAGAGACTCTACTCAACCCGCCGTCTTGTTGAGGCGTGTGAACAGCGCGGTCATGAGGTGCGGGTTATTGATACCCTGCGCTGTTATATGAACATCACCTCGGAAAAACCGGAGCTCCACTATGGCGGAGAAAATCTGGAGGGGTTCGATGCGGTGATCCCCCGTATCGGCGCATCTATCACCTTTTATGGCACAGCGGTACTACGCCAGTTTGAGATGATGGGCGTATTCCCGGCCAATGAGTCGGTGGCTATCAGCCGATCACGGGACAAGCTCCGTTCACTGCAGCTGTTATCGCGTGATAACGTCGGTATGCCAAAGACCGGATTTGCCAACTCTCCAGGCGATATTCAGGATCTGATCAAAATGGTGGGCGGCGCGCCATTGGTGATTAAACTACTGGAAGGAACGCAAGGAATCGGAGTCGTTCTGGCCGAAACAAAAAAGGCCGCAGAGAGTGTTATCGAGGCCTTCATGGGATTGAATGCCAACATCCTTATCCAGGAGTTCATTAAAGAGGCCGGTGGCGCAGATATCCGCTGTTTTGTGATTGGTAACAGAGTGGTCGCTGCCATGCAGCGCCAGGGGGCAGAGGGAGAGTTTCGTTCCAATCTGCATCGCGGAGGTACCGCCAGCCTGATCAAGATCACCCCTCAAGAGAGGGCCACTGCAATTAAAGCTGCCAAGGTGATGGGACTCAATGTTGCAGGTGTCGATCTGCTACGTTCAGACAGAGGTCCGCTGGTGATGGAGGTAAACTCATCACCCGGTCTTGAGGGGATCGAGCAGGCGACCGAAAAGGATGTTGCCGGCATGATTATCGAGTTTATTGAAAAGAACGCCAAGCCACATCGCACACGTACCAAGGGTCGAGGCTAAGTTGGAAGAGTTAATTATCGGGGGGAGAAAGATTCTACCCGGGGAGAGCGTTTCTATCGATCTCCCTGTAGCAATGCTCCATACCCAAACCCCTCTGAGTATGCCTGTACAGATCAGGCGCGGACGTAAGAGTGGCCCCACCCTTTTTATCAGTGCAGCCATTCATGGTGATGAGCTCAACGGTATTGAGGTGATTCGCCGTCTACATCAACACAAGAGTCTCTCAAGACTGCACGGCACCTTGATCACCATACCCATCGTCAATGTCTTCGGCGTTATCGAACATTCTCGTTACCTTCCGGATCGACGTGACCTGAACCGCAGCTTCCCAGGATCTGTGCGAGGCTCTTTGGCGGGACGGCTGGCCAATCTGTTTATGACTGAAATTGTCGCCAACTGTACCCACGGTATCGATATCCACACCGGTGCCATGCACCGTAGCAACCTGCCTCAACTCAGAGTTAATCTCGAGGATCCCGAAACGGAACAGCTCGCTCGCGCCTTTGGTGTTCCGGTCATTATCAACTCGGATCTGCGTGACGGTTCGTTACGCCAGGCCGCCAGTGAACAGGGGATACCGATGCTGCTCTATGAGGCGGGTGAGGCACTCCGTTTTGATGAGATCGCTATCCGAGCTGGTGTTAAGGGGATCGTCAACGTGATGCGTACCCTTGGCATGCTGCCCAAAAGCAGCTACAAATCCAGGTCGGCCATCGAACCTCTGATTGCCCGCTCCTCATCCTGGGTGCGAGCACCGGAGAGCGGAATATTCCGTGCCTTCGCAGCCCTTGGCAGCCGGGTGAAAAAAGATGATGTGCTAGGAGTTGTCGACTCGCCATTTGGGGATAACGAGGAGGAGGTTCTTGCCCCCTCTGCCGGCTTGGTCATTGGAAAAACCAGCCTGCCATTGATCAATGAGGGCGATGCCCTGTTTCACATCGCCAAGTTCCAGGCGGTGCAGGAGGTGGCCGAGAATGTTGAAGCCTTTACCGAAACGTTGACCGACTCAGTGCCGGACGACCAGCTGCTGGAGCCCCCGATCATTTAGGGATAATCCCATAACCACGGATTATGCTTGTCTCACCTCAGCTCAGCAGAAACC
>JAPHSO010000206.1 GCA_026193675.1 Gammaproteobacteria bacterium
AGGGTTTCAAGTACGGAACCATTTTTAACCAGTATGCCGTGACGGGCACCTTGACCAGAGGCGACCGCAATAGCCATAGGCGTGGCAAGACCAAATGCACAGGGACAGGTGATGATGAGCACTGCTGTAGCGGTCATTAGCGCCATCTCGATGCCAGCACCTGCCACAAAAAGCCAGTAACTAAATGCGCCGCCAGCCAATAGAAGGGTTGTAGCAACAAACCAGGGAACAATCAGGTCAGCAGTACATTGAATCGGGGCCTTTGAGGCCTGCGCCTCTTCAACAAGACGGATAATGCGACCAAGCGCAGTATCCTTGAGGGTGGCTGAAACCTCGATCAGTATTGGGTTGAGGCTGTTCATCGTGCCGGCGGAGACACTATCACCTACCAACTTGGAGACAGGGTTAGATTCACCACTCAGCATCGATTCATCAATGCGACTTTCACCTTCACAAATCACACCATCAACAGGAATTTTGTAACCCGGTTTTACGACAACGGTATCACCGACCTTGACGGTACGAATCGGAACCACTTTCTCTTCACCATCATGGAGAATAGAGGCAACTCTTGGCTGTAGATCCATCAGGCGCTGAGTGGCGGCAACAGCATGACGTTTGGAAATTGCCTCAAGAAAGCGTCCGACCAGAATGACAAAAATAAAGTTAACCACTGTATCAAAGTAGACTTCACCCTGGGTTGATTGACTGAAGGTGATATAGGTTGAATAACCCCAGGTAACGGATGCACCGATGGCTATTGGCAGGTCCATACCAAGGTGTAGCGCTCGCAGCCCAGTATAGGCACCTTTCAGAAAAGGCCAGCCGGCATAGAAGAGTGTTGGTGTTGCAAGGGCAAAGCCGATGAGATGAAACATCTCGCGGAACTCGCCCTTGTCGGCCCCTGAGTAGAGCGCGATGGAGATCCATAACAGGTTCATCATCGTAAAGCCGGAGAAGGCCATACGGTAGAGCATTGCACGGTTCTGCTTTTTGATCTGTCCCTCAGCCGCTTCAGGATCAAAAGGGACAGCGGCGTAACCGATTACGGCAAGTTTCTGCAGGATGTCTGATAGCTGGATCCGATCGTTATCCCACTCAAGATGGAGACGTTTACCTGAGAGGTTTACATCCGCTTTGAGAATTCCCGGAATGGGTTGCAGTGAACGCTCAATCAGCCAGACACAGGCGGCACAGTGGATCCCCTCAACCAGCAGGTGAATCGAGCGAATCTCACCATGCTCTCCAGCCTTAATATCGATGAATTCCTCCTGAACCTCTTCAATATCATAAATAGAGAGATCCTTGGGAGGTTCGGGAGGAGGGGACAGCAGAGTTCCTTCAGGTGTGCGCTGATAAAAACCCTCAAGCCCTGCATCATAGATAGCACTGCAGACCGATTCACAACCAAGACAGCAGAAATTGCGCTCAGCACCATCTATAACCGTGTGAAAAGGGGCTTTCGGGGGAACCGGAAGACCGCAGTGGAAACAGGACTCAGCCATGCAATAGTCGATTTACTCTGTAACGTTAATTCGACGCGTGATGTCGAGACTATCCTCACCTGAGGCGACCGTTGCATTCAGATCCCAGACACCTTTAAGAGGAAATTTTGTAGTGACGACAAAACGGCCTGGCGCCAGGTTTTCCATAGGTAGACTAAAGTCGGCACTGACATCGGATGGACGATATGCATTGAGCATAACTGAGTCGGCAGTGATCAGATCGCCTTGACTATTTTTTAGATCGATATAAATGTTTGTTACCGTATTGGCTTTGATTTGATCGGAAACTTTAAAATCGATCTTCCAGCCCAGACGCTCACGATTTGCGATCTTGGTCTGAACAGTACGCTCATGATCCTTTCCCTTTTCGTAGTAATCCTCATCTACCAATCCGGGATTGGTCATAAATGCTGTAATAATAAAAGCAGCGTTAACCAATACGACAAGCAGCAATATTGCCAGCCAACCGACAACCCACGGATTGCGGAAGGCCTGTTTATTATCCTGTGAAAAGAATGGTTGTGACTCTGACATATGGTTGCTCTAAATAATTAACTAACAGGAAGTTGCTTTCTTAACGAATGCGTGGACCAAAAAACATACTCTTGTATTCGGCACTTATTTTATCATCTTCAAGATTATAAATTTTGAAACTTAAAGATTCACGCTCACCGGCCAGCTCTTTTTTAGGGATACGTACAAAAACGGTAAAACTTGCCGTATCGGCGGGCTGAGCAATAATCTCTCTGTCAGCACCAACCAGCGTTAGTGATTGGTGACCTTCGGCACGAACACCAATTTTCATGTCTTTATGAGTCTTATTGAGGATCTTGAGCTCATATTTATTTTGGATAGAGCCATCACTCTGTAACACAAACAGTGGTGAGCGCTCATGCAAAACACTCAACTCCAGAGCACCCAAATGAGTGAGTCCATATAGGATGCCGATGGCAGCTAAGGTCATAATACTCATATAGATTAACGGTCTTGGACGCTTGTATATTGGAGGCTGTTCCTTACCATTGAGCTCATCTAGAGACATGTACTTCACCAGGCCGCGAGGCTTGTTGATCTTATCCATAACCGAGTCACAGGCATCGATACAAAGACCACAGGTGATACAACCCTCCTGCTGACCGTTTCGAATATCGACACCGGTAGGGCAGACGGCATAACATTGGTTACACTCAATACAGTCGCCTTTGTCTGCATCGTGCTTACCCTTTTTAAGACGTCCACGAGGCTCTCCACGGTGGAAATCATAGGTTGGCATGATAGAGTCAACATCGACCATGACGCCCTGTATGCGTGCATAGGGGCAAAGCCACAGACAGACCTGTTCGCGCATAAATCCTGCAAACAGATAGGTAAATGAGGTAAAGACAATTACCGAACCCCAGGCCCACATGGTGACATCGTTGTTGAAGTAGGCTTTCCACATCTCAAAGGCATCACCAAACCATAGGGTGAAGCTGATACCGGTAAAGGCACCAATCATAATCCAGATGATATGTTTGAGAATCTTTCTGGGTAGCCTCTGTTGTGATAGCGGCAGTTTTTCAGCTCTACGTCGGGCTGCGGGCTTTCCTTCTAGCTTCTCTTCAATCCAGGTGAATAGATCGGTCCACACGGTTTGAAAACAGAAGTATCCGCAATAGACTCGTCCGGCAATTGATGTGACTGCGGCAAGAAGAATTGCAAAGAACAGTAGTATCAGTGAAAGCATCCAGACATCTTGTGGCAGGATGGTGATGTCAAAGATATGGAACTGGCGACCCATGATGTCGAAGGTGATCGCCTGGCGACCCTCCCAACGGAAATAGGGTCCAATAAAAAAGACTAGCCATACTGAGGCTGCTAACCACTTCAGGTTACGGAAACGGCCCGGCATGCGCTTGGCATGAATCGTCTCTTCTCCGGTATTGACCTCCCAGTGATCAATTTCGTCATAGAGCTCATCGAAATGTTTACTGGAATTTTCGCTGCTATTTGGGGCTTCTGACATAGCTGGTTCCTAATTGAGAGTCTGTGATTAGCCCGGTAAATTCTGGGCCTGAATGGTGTAGTGAAAAATGGGGATTTTTCATTACGCCACTTTTTTAAAAAGGCGATATATTATATATAAGCAGTAGCTTATAAACAAGAAAGGGGCCGAAGCCCCTTACCTGCAAATTGGCCTGTTAAAGCACCAATTAATCTTCTGATTTAGTGGTGTTAATCAGTTTGAGTACACGAACAACAAGTACTCCAATGACTACCAGCGAACCAACAACAGCAAGTGTTGAGAAGAGTGCAACTGGATCACCAAAAAGTGTAGATAGGTCCATAATTAATCCTCTTTAATATGGTTGGCAGCTATAAAACGCATAACTGCCAACACGATTAACATTTACTGTTACTGACCACCACCCAGCTTGTGAACGTAGATAGCAAGCTTCTTGATATCTGTCTCAGTTAGCTTGGTGCCACCGAAGATAGGCATCTCAGCGTTACGAGTCATTGGATCCGATGCATCATTTACACCGTGTTTAATGGTGTACTTGATACTAGCTAGCTGATCAGCTTCATCGAAACGGTAGATACCGTCGGTGAGGTTAGCTGAACCAAGTGCCGCCATACCTTTACCGTCAGGACCATGACATGCAAAACATGCCTTGCTCATGTAGAGAGGTGAGCTAGCAGGATTACCACTCATAACAGCATTAGCCAGTTCGTCAATCTCTTCTGTAGAGAGAGACTTACCGTGTGCTGTCATTACACCTTTACGACCATTGGTGATCGAGGTGATGATCTCATTAACGGTACCACCGTAGAGCCAGTCATCGTCTGCCAGTACAGGGTAACCTGGGTTACCAGCACCGCCGGTACCGTGACATGCACCACAGTTATCACCAAACAGAACCTTTGCAGATTTAACAACATAGTTAGATAGGTCGTCATCGGCCATGATGGCAGCAGCACTCTTATTAGGGAGCTGCTCCTCATACTTGGCACGAACCATCTCAATGCTCTGAAGATCCTCTTTATACTCACCCATCGCGGTCCAGCCCATAACACCCTTATAGTGGGTGGTCAGCATCGGCCAGGAAGGGTAGAGGATGGTGTAGACAATAACCAGGATCCAACTTGCATGGAAACCGATGCGCCACCAGGTTGGTGGATCATTGAGCAGCTCACGCAGGTTGTCGTCCCAGACATGTCCGGAATTGTTTTCGTTAGGGAAAGGGTTATTTTCACTCATTTTTTTTCTCCATTACGGAAATCATCTTCATCTTCGAAAGGGATATTGCGCTGGGCCTCCAGCTTGTCACGATTCTTGGGATTAAATGTATAGACATAGGCCCAAATCATCACAAAGAAGACCACGACAGTCATGATCAGGCCAACCCAATCATTAACCGTCATCGCCGCCCAATCGGTTTGAAAATAATCGCCCATATTAGTCGCGGTAGCTCACTGCGTCGTCTAGCTTAACCATGGTGCCCAGTACTTGAAGGTAGGCAATCACAGCATCCATCTCACTTTTGCCGCGAACCTCAGCAGCGCCAGCAGCGATGTCAGCATCAGTGTATGGAACGCCAACCATCTGCATTGCACTCATAGTTGCTTGAGTACGCTCACCATCGACCATGCCTTTTTCAAGCCATGGATAGTTAGGCATAACCGACTCAGGAACCACTGAACGAGGAGCAACAAGATGTTGACGATGCCACTCATTAGAGTACTTACCGCCAAGACGAGCCAGATCAGGTCCGGTACGCTTTGAACCCCATTGGAATGGGTGGTCATACATCGACTCAGAAGCGAGTGAGTAGTGGCCATAACGCTCTTTCTCATCACGGAAAGGACGAATCATCTGCGAGTGGCAGAGATAGCAACCTTCACGGATATAGACTTCACGGCCAGCCAGCTCAGTTGCTGTGTAAGGACGCATACCGTCACCGGCTTTCCAGTCGGCGAGGGTTTGACCATCTTTACGATCCCAAACAATCTCAGGATGCTGGTTATGCTCCATGGTTCCCTTTAAATAAAAGAGTGGAACGATTTCAACCAGGCCACCAACCGATAGTAGTACGGCCAGCATGATGAACATAATGAATACATTACGCTCGATCTTATCCTGGAACTTAGTTGAATGAATTTGATCAGACATTTTTATTAGCTCCTTATCTTAAGCAGTTGCAGCAGCGGCATTTGACTGCGGCTGAGCTGTTGCCTGACGGATGGTCATGATGGTGTTGTAGAGCATGATTGCGCCACCGGCCCAGTAGATCATTCCACCAATTGCACGCATTGCGTAGTAAGGGTGCATCGCTGCAACCGACTCTGCAAAGGTATAGGTGAGAGTTCCGAACTCGGTGTAGTCACGCCACATCAGCGCCTGCATGATTCCAGATACCCACATCGCAGTGATGTAGACAACGGTACCAATCGTTGCAAGCCAGAAATGGAGGTTAACCAGCCCTGCTGAGTACATTTTGGTGTTCCAGAGCTTCTCAATCATGTGATAGAGCGCACCTGCAGCAACCATTGCAACCCAACCGAGTGCACCAGAGTGTACGTGGCCAACGGTCCAGTCAGTGTAGTGTGACAGTGCGTTAACAGTCTTCGCTGACATTACAGGACCTTCGAATGTCGACATCGCGTAGAACGCCAGAGACATAATAAGGAAACGAAGAACGTAGTCAGTACGCAGCTTATCCCATGCACCGGAGAGGGTCATCATACCGTTGATAGCACCACCCCATGAAGGAATGATCATCGCCAGAGATACCGCAGCACCAAGTGAACCGGTCCAGTCTGGAAGCGCGGTGTACTGGAGGTGGTGAGCACCAAGCCATACATAACCGAACGAAAGTGCCCAGAAGTGGATAACCGATAGGCGGTAAGAGAAGATAGGACGATTCGCCTGCTTAGGTACGAAGTAGTACATAATGCCGAGGAAGCCTGCAGTCAGGTAGAAACCAACGGCGTTGTGACCCCACCACCACTGAATCATCGCATCCTGTACACCAGAGAATACAGAGTATGACTTGAACAGTGATACTGGAATTGCCAGAGAGTTAACAACGTGCAGATAGGTGATCATCACCATCATCGACAGGAAGAACCAGTTTGAGACGTAGATGTGACTAGTCTTACGAATAGCAATGGTCATCGCAAAGTTGAAGCTGTATGCGAGCCAGACTACGGCGATCATGATATCGATAGGCCACTCAAGCTCAGCGTACTCTTTACCAGAGGTAAGACCGAGAGGCAGAGTGATAACAGCCAATACAATAATGACGTTCCAACCCCAGAATACAAACCATGCCAGCTTGTTACTCCATAGGCCAACACCACAGGTGCGCTGTACTGTATAGAAGCTGGTTGCCATCAGCGTACATCCACCGAAGGCGAATATAACTGCATTGGTGTGCAGCGGTCGTAATCGACCAAAGGTCAGTTCAGCAAGGTCAAAGTTAAGAACCGGCCATGCTAATTCAGATGCGATCCAAACCCCAACGAGGGTTCCGACCACCAGGTATACGATAGCCATAACGGTAAACCACCGTACGACATCGAAGTTATATTTATCATCTACTTGTGCTGTAGCCAGTAGTAGTCTCCTTCTGATTCTAAGGTTAGAAAAAAAACTGGAACAGGCCCAATCTAAACAATAGATTAGGACGGGAGTTTGAGCATTTGCTTCAAAAGAAAAGCATAGAGCTCGAAGCCCCAATCCAGCGTCCGAGGAGTCTATCTTATATTGGTGGGAAAAAAGTTGATTTTTGTCAGTTTTAAGCGGGTTTAGAGATAAATATGGCCAATTTTCAGGGCAAATGACACAGTTAAATCCTAGGGATTTTACCTTTTTGCACCATTTTAGTGCCCATGTATTCATTAAGGGCATCAAAATTGAGAATATCGATCTGACGTCCCTTAAAATCGATCACCTTATCTCTCTTTAACTGACCAAATATTCTGCAGACGGTCTCTACGGCTAAACCCAGATGGCTGCTGATATCCTGTCGAGAGAGGTTTAGCTTGATTTCAGATGCCGAAAAGCCACGGTCGTGACAGCGTTCAGAGCAGTTGAGCAGTAGCGCCGCTACACGACTGGTGGCGTTTTTCAGCCCCAGATGCCAGACCATTTTATGGTGATCATGCAGTTGCTTGCTTAACAGGTTGATCAACTGCTCCTGGATCTGTGGATGGTCTTTGCTCAACCGGTTGAGATCTTCGACTGGAATTTGACATAGATAGGTGCTCTCCAGTGCCTCAGCAATCTGGAAGTGTTTGCCACTATGAAGGGCTCCCAGGCCCAACAGTTCACCAGGTAGATAGTACCCCGTCACCTGTTCGTGGCCATTCTCATCGGTAATATAGGTCTTAATTGCGCCTGAACGGATCGCATAGATCCCCTTCATCGTTGCACCTGTACGGAAAAGAACCTCTCCACGCTCTAATGCGGGGGGGTGGTTAAGTACATTATAGAGCTCTGTACGGAGATCCAGATCGAGTCCTGCAGGGAAACAGATAGTGTTAATGGAGCACTGAAGACAGGATATCTGAGTTGGGGTATCGGTTATTTTTGCTTGGCAGGCGAGAGGCATATATCAATTTGACTCATGTTAAATAATTGACTTATGTCATGTTGTAGGAGCCTCCATGCAAAATCAAGAGAAATGTTGTCAATCATCGATAAAAAGCAACATACGCACTGTTTTGTCAAAGCAGAGCAGGCGCAAGAGAGGTGAAAAGTGGTACATTTTTTCTTGAAAGGCGTCAGGAACAGGGTATCCTTGCGCCTCACAGTTAATTGTTCTGTATACAGAGGAAGAGATATGGCTAGCCGTAGTGCAACGGTCAACCGAGAAACACTAGAGACCCAGATTGCGGTCTCCATCGATCTAGATGGTAGTGGTGAGGGAAAATTTGATACCGGTGTCCCCTTTTTAGAGCACATGCTCGATCAGATCGCCCGTCACGGTCTGTTTGATCTCGATGTTCAGGCCAAAGGTGATCTGCACATCGATGGACACCACACCGTTGAGGATATCGGTATCACCCTCGGGCAGGCCTTTGCCCAGGCGGTGGGCGACAAGCGCGGTATTACCCGCTACGGCCACGCCTATGTACCGCTCGATGAGGCGCTATCACGGGTGGTGATCGACCTCTCTGGTCGTCCCAGTCTCGATTTTTTTGCCAATTTTGAGTCAGGAATGATCGGTGGATTCGACACGGAACTCTTTTATGAGTTCTTTCAGGGCTTTGTAAACCACGCCCAGGTGACACTGCACATCGACTCGATTCGTGGACGTAATTCTCACCACATCGCTGAGACCATCTTCAAGGCTTTTGGCCGTGCCCTGCGTGTGGCCGTTAGTGTTGATGAGCGCCTTGCTGGAGCGATGCCCTCAACGAAAGGCAGTCTATGAGTTCAGTCGCAGTCATCGACTATGGGATGGGTAATCTCCACTCTGTAGCCAAGGCGCTGGAACATGCCGGCAGTGGTGAGACCATTATTGTCACCCACGATGCGGCCAAAATTTTGGCCGCAGATCGTGTGGTATTGCCTGGCGTTGGTGCGATTCGCGACTGTATGCATGAGATCAGGCGTCTCGGCGTTGATGAGGTGGTGCGCGAAGTGATTAAAACCAAACCCTTTCTCGGTGTTTGCGTGGGTATGCAGGCGCTGATGGGCGAGAGTGAGGAGAATGGCGGCATAGCCTGCCTTGATCTGTTGCCGGGTAAGGTGAGGTTTTTTGGGGATAACCTGAAGAACAGCAATGGCGATGCCCTCAAAGTTCCCCACATGGGCTGGAATCAAGTGCATCAGGTGAGTGAGCACCCACTCTGGCAGGGAATTGAGCAGGACGAGCGCTTCTATTTCGTCCATAGTTACTATGTCGAGTCGGCTCAACAGAGTGATATTGCGGCAACTTGCACTCATGGCGTGGAGTTCAGTGCAGCGCTACATCGCGACAATATATTTGCGGCTCAATTTCACCCCGAAAAGAGTCAGCATGCTGGTCTGCAACTCTATCGAAATTTCCTAAACTGGAATGGCGAAAGCTAAGCTCCGGGATTTAACGTTATATATAAAGCTAAACAAAATGATTTTAATACCTGCAATTGATCTTAAAGATGGTAAGTGTGTACGCCTGCGTCAGGGCATTATGGAGGATGAGACCATCTTCTCTGATGATCCTGTGGCGATGGCTAAACAGTGGGTCGATGCGGGAGCGCGTCGCCTTCATCTGGTCGACCTGAATGGCGCCTTTGAGGGTAAGCCGGTCAATGGTGAGATTGTCCGTGCAATCGCCAAAGCCTACCCCGACCTACCGATTCAGATCGGTGGCGGTATTCGCGATTTTCAAATCGTTGAGCAGTATCTTGATGCGGGGGTGAGCTATCTCATCATCGGCACCAAGGCGGTCAAAGAGCCTGAGTTTGTGGGCGAGCTGTGCAAAAAATTTCCCGGACACATCATCGTTGGACTTGATGCCAAAGATGGCATGGTGGCGACCGATGGCTGGGCCGAGGTCTCTGACATCAATGTGATCGATATGGCCAAGCGGTTTGAGGACGATGGGGTGGTCTCAATCGTCTACACCGACATTGGCCGTGACGGCATGATGAAAGGGGTCAATGTTGAGGCGACTCTTAAGCTGGCACAGTCGATCTCCATTCCTGTAGTCGCCTCTGGCGGCATCACCAACCTTGACGATATTCGTGCCCTTTGTAAGGTGGCCGATCAGGGAATCATGGGAGCAATCACCGGCCGAGCTATCTATGAGGGAACCCTCGATTTTGCTGAAGGTCAGCGCCTCTCAGATGAGCTTGTAGGAGCGGTATAAATGGGCGTCGCAAAACGCATTATTCCCTGCCTCGATGTCGATAATGGTCGCGTCGTGAAGGGGGTTCAGTTTGTCGATATTCGTGATGCGGGAGATCCGGTTGAGATCGCCAAGCGTTACGATGAGCAGGGGGCCGACGAGATCACCTTTCTTGATATTACCGCCACCGCTCATGACCGAGATACCATCGTCCACGTGGTGGAGCAGGTTGCCGATCAGGTTTTTATTCCACTAACAGTGGGTGGTGGCATTCGCGAGCTGTCAGATATCCGCAGAATGTTGAATGCAGGTGCCGATAAGGTGGGAATCAATTCAGCAGCAGTAAAACGTCCCGAATTTGTAAAAGAGGCGGCCGAGAAGTTTGGTTCGCAGTGCATCGTGGTAGCTATCGATGCCAAAAGAGTGAATGGCGAAGGAGAGCCTGACAAGTGGGAGATCTTTACCCACGGTGGTCGTCAGGGCACCGGAATCGATGCGGTCGAGTGGGCGATTAAAATGGTCAATTACGGCGCCGGCGAGATACTGCTGACCAGTATGGACCGTGATGGCACAAAGGTTGGTTTTGATCTGGATCTGACGCGTGCTATCAGTGATGCAGTGCCTGTGCCGGTGATTGCATCCGGTGGTGTAGGCGAGCTGAAACATCTGGTTGAAGGTGTCACAGAAGGCCATGCTGAAGCGGTTCTTGCGGCGAGTATTTTTCACTTTGGTGAGTACACTGTGCAGCAGGCCAAAGAGGTGATGCGTGATGCCGGTTTAGAGGTTAGGTTGTAAAGCAAATGTCGAACTGGCTTGATGACATAAAATGGTCTGAGGATGGTTTGATTCCGGTCATTGCCCAGGAGTTGGACGGCTCTGTGGTGATGTTCGCCTTTATGAATCGCGACTCTCTTGGTTTAACGTTAGAGAAGGGCGAAGCGGTCTACTGGTCGCGTTCACGCCAAAAGCTGTGGCATAAAGGTGAGGAGTCTGGGCATACTCAAAAAGTCCTCTCAATTCGTACAGATTGCGATAAAGATGTTATCTTGCTCACCATTGAACAGATTGGCGGAATCGCCTGTCATACCGGTAGACACAGCTGTTTTTATCATGAGCTGAAAAATGGTCAATGGCAGGCAGTAGAGCCTGTACTGAAAGATCCCAGTGAGATCTACAAAAAATAAATTTATGAGTGATATCTTAACCAAACTATCTGAGGTGCTTGAGGCACGCAAAGCAGCTGAGGCCGACTCATCTTATGTGGCCTCACTCTATGCCAAGGGTATCGATACTATCTTGAAGAAGGTGGGTGAAGAGGCGACGGAAACTGTGATTGCTGCCAAAGGTGGCAATGTGGATGAGGTGATCTACGAGACAGCCGATCTTTGGTTTCATACGCTGGTTATGTTAAAACATCTCAACATTGAACCCGAACAGGTTCTGAATGAACTTGATCGACGCTTTGGTCTCTCGGGTATCGAAGAGAAGGCATCACGAAGTAGGTAAAAATAGTAAATATTTATGAGTGATTGTCTCTTTTGTAAAATTGTAGCTGGTGAGATTCCTTCAAAGAAGGTCTACGAAGATGATAAGGTCTTTGTCTTTTGGGATATCGCCCCCAAGGCAGATGTTCACCTGCTATTGATACCAAAAGTACATATCGCCTCCCTCAATGAGCTGGATGAGAGTGGTGAGCATGATGAGCTTATTGCTCATGCGATGAAACTGCTGCCAAGACTGGCAAAAGAGCAGGGGCTTGATAACGGATTTCGAACCATAATAAACACCGGTAGAGGTGGTGGGCAGGTGGTATTTCATCTCCACATGCATCTACTAGGTGGAAATAATTTACCAGGCTTTGAATAGTAATTAATTCATAGCCATAGAATTGAAATATTAGAATTGAGGAGTTGAAATGGGTATTAGCATCTGGCAACTGGTTATCGTTTTGGGCATCGTGGTTCTTCTTTTTGGAACCAAGAAACTGCGTAATCTCGGCAGTGACCTCGGTGGCGCTGTTAAGGGCTTCAAGGGCGCAATGAAAGAGGGTGCCGCTGCTGCAGAATCTAAAGAAGAGTCAGTAAAACTGGATCAGAAAGATAGCGATATCATCGAAGGTGAAGTGAAGCACGAAGAGAACGATAAGGCCTAGGCTTTATCCCCATCTTTATGATCACTTTGTCTGTTACACACTCAATTTAAGTTAAGCATTAAGTATGTTTGATATCGGCTTTTGGGAGCTGTCGATTATTGGCGTTGTGGCGCTGATAGTTATCGGTCCTGAGCGACTCCCTGCAGTGGCAAAAACTGTCGGCCTTTGGGTCGGGCAGATGAAACGCTTTGTCGGCAACATGAAAATGGAGATCGATAAAGAGCTCAAAGCGGATGAACTTAAAAAGGTGCTAAAAGAGCAGGCCAATAGTGCCGGAATTCATGAAATTCTCGAAGAGGGCAA
>JAPHSO010000038.1 GCA_026193675.1 Gammaproteobacteria bacterium
GACAACATCACCCTTGTTGAAAATTCGGTCGAGCAGTTGGTGCTCGGCAACAAACTATATAAAGCCGCAAATGAAAAGGAGCAGGATAGCGAGCTACTGACCATCGCTAAGGTCTCGATTCCTGCCATTACGCTGGCAAAGATGACCCAGCTGGAGATCGATGAGGTTACGGTTGAAGGGATTACAGCCATGGTGAGACGTAGCAAAGAGGGGGTATGGGTTCCGGTAACACTCGTCGATGCGATTCCTCAGCAGGCTGAGAAGAGCAAAAGTGAAGAAGCTGTTGTTGAGAAAGTCACTGAAGAGAGTCCTCAAACCACCTTTAAGATTGGCAAGTTCACCCTAACCGGTGACAACAACTTCCTGTTTGATGATCAGGGGGTCGCTCCACCCTACAGCACAACTCTCTCGATTAAGAATCTTGAGATCGGTGCAATCGATTCAACCAAACCCGAGCAACCCAGCCCACTGCATATGCTGGCTGCTGTCGATAAGCATAGTGAAATATCGGTGGAAGGAACCATAACACCATTGGCCCAAAAACCGGCAATGGCGCTAACTAATACCATTAAAGCGATCCCCCTCTCTCCACTCTCATCCTATGTTGTGCCCATGATGGGATACACCCTGACCAGTGGACAACTTGATGCCGATGCCGACATTAAGATGGGGCAGGGAAAAATTGATGGTGAGATCAAACTGACACTTAACGCCCTTGAGGTTGAAGCCGTCGTTAGTGAAGAGCCTAAACCGGCTAACACGACCGTCACAGGTGCTGAGACGAAATCTGCAGATACCGAAGAGAATAAAAAATCGGAAAGCCAGTTGAGCATTCCACTGGGTACGGCGCTCAACATGCTGCGCGACAAGAATAGAACCATCAAACTGACGATTCCCATTAGTGGTAATAGCGATAACCCGGATATCGATCCGAGCGATGTGATCAATACCGCCATCTCAAAGGCGATGAAGAAGGGGGCGATGAGCTACCTGATCGCCTCACTGCAACCCTACGGTGCGCTAATCAGCCTGGCAAAGATTGCCGGTGAAGCGGCGATGAAGGTGCGACTCGAACCGGTCAAGTTTGCTCCATCCTCAGCAGCGGTAAACAGTGAAACCAAAGCGTATCTGCAGAAGGTGCTCACCTTGATGAACGATCGTCCTGAGGTGAATATCAAGGTCTGCGGTGTGGCGGTAGAGGCCGATTATCAAACACTTTTAACCGATGCGGTTGAAGCGGCTAAACTTGAAGCGCAGCAGAAGAAGGTACCTAAGGGACAACCCCCTGCGAAACCGATCACTCCAACTATTAGCGATGAGCAGCTACTGGAACTCGCCAAAGCGCGGGTGATTGCGATTAAGGATCTACTCATTACGGAGCTTAAAGCCGATGCGACCCATCTCATCGACTGTCAGCCACAAATCAACCGAGAGACCGCAGAGAACCCACCACGGGTTGAGCTACTCATTTAAAGGATAGAACAGTGAAGATCTCAGAAATACGCAGCACCGTTCATCAAACCCTGTGGAAACTCAATCTTTCTGAGTTCCCTGCATGGCAGGCGAGCATCATCAGACTACTACGCATCCTTGAAGCGACCAGTCGTGACATCAGCTCGGGGATGACCGCCCTGCGAGCGATGAGTCTGGTCTACACCACCCTGCTATCACTGGTGCCACTACTGGCGGTTAGCTTCTCGGTACTGAAGGGATTTGGGGTACACAACCAGATCGAACCGATGTTACTCACCATACTGGCACCACTGGGAGACAAAGGTGTTGAGGTGACCCAGCAGATCATCGGTTTTGTCGATAACATCAAAGTGGGTGTGCTCGGCGCCCTTGGTCTGGGGCTGCTGCTCTATACCGTCATCTCATTGATCCAGAAGATCGAGAAGGCCTTCAACGCCACCTGGCGCATCGGTGATACTCGCTCCCTTTCACAACGCTTTAGCAACTACCTCAGCGTCGTGATGGTCGGTCCGGTGCTGGTCTTCTCGGCAATGGGATTGACTGCTGCAATCAGTAGCTCCTCTGTTGTTCTATCATTGAGTGAAATAGAGCCCTTCGGCACCACCCTTCAACTTATCGGCAAGCTACTCCCCTATCTGCTGATTATCGCCGCCTTCACCTTTATCTACACCCTGATTCCCAACACCCGCGTCAAAATCGGTTCGGCTTTCGTCGGGGCGATCATTGCCGGTATTCTGTGGGAGATCACCGGCTGGCTATTTGCCAACTTTGTCGCCAACTCGGCCAACTACACCGCCATCTATTCTGGCTTTGCGATTTTGATGGTCTTTATGATCTGGCTCTATCTGAGCTGGCTCATCTTGCTGGTCGGTGCAACCATCTCCTACTACCACCAACATCCTGAGCAGGCGGCCTATCTGCACAAAGAGCAACTCACTGCGCGCCAACAGACAGAACTCTCTCTCCTGGCGATGCTGCAGATTGGCCGTCACTTTAGTCAACAAAAACCGGCCTGGAATTTAGAAGAGATTGCGCAAAAGATCGGTGCCACCGATGAGCAGATCGACACCATCATTACACCTCTACTCAATAGCAAACTGATCACCTACGGTGGAGAAGAGTGTGAACAGCTACTTCCTCAACGGCCACTGGAACAGATCACAGTGAAAGAGATTATCGATGCGGCAACCGGCAACGATGGTGCGAAACACCAGCACCACCTCACCCATCCGGCTGTGGATCAATTGATGCAACAGAGCGACGAGACACTGACCTCATCTCTAGATGGAATGTCACTCATGCAGCTGGTTGAAACCTCTGATAGCACAACCGACTAATCAGGCTCAATAAAGCAAAAAGCCCTGCAGGCAGGGCTTTTTATTTGCTGAAGATTAAAACCTCAAATCATGCAGCCCGCTCGACCCGTTCAGCCACTCGGTTGAGCGCCGACAGAACCGCTTTAAGCGAGGCGCCGACACTGTCCTGATCCAGCGCTGCACCGGCAACACGTCGACCATCAACATTCAACAGAACATAGGCGGCCGCCATCGCCTCCGTTCCCTCAGAGAGGGCGTGCTCGCTGTAATCGATCACATTAACCTGTGTCCCACTGTGATGTTGCCAACCGTTAATCAGCGCTGTGAGTGCCCCCTCTCCTTCCCCTGTCACCCGCTTCTCAACGCCATGATCATCGATACGCAACTCGATGGTATCAATATCACCATCCCGGTTTTCCAGGGTGTAACCACGCAGACCGACCGGATCATTCTGATGGACAAAGTGGTCGACAAAAATCTGATAGATGGTCGCACCATCGATCTCACCACTCACCTGTTCACTCTTCAACTGCACCAGTTGTGCCAACTCCACCTGCAACCAGCGTGGTAACTGCAGGCCATAATCGCGCTCCATCACAAAGGCGACGCCACCCTTTCCCGACTGGCTGTTGACCCGAATCACCTCCTGGTAGTTTCGACCAAGATCCTCGGGATCAATCGGAAGATAGGCGACCTCCCACGGTTCACCCGCTTTTTGCCGGTGTAGACACTTGCGAATCGCATCCTGGTGGCTACCTGAAAATGCGGTATAGACCAGCTCACCAATCCAGGGATGGCGAGGATGGATCGGAATATCGGTACACTCGGTTACTACCTGAATAATCTCATCGGGATTGGTCAGATCCAGTTGCGGATCGATCCCCTGACTGTAGAGGTTCATCGCCAACGTGACGATATCCATGTTACCGGTACGCTCACCATTACCGAGCAGGGTTCCTTCAACCCGATCGGCCCCAGCCAACAGCGCCATCTCTGCCGCAGCCACGGCACCGCCACGATCATTGTGGGTATGTACCGAGATGGTAATCGCCTCACGCTGTTTGATATGGGTGGAAAAATATTCCACCTGATCGGCAAACACATTGGGGGTTGCCACCTCTACCGTTGCCGGCAGGTTGATAATCACCTTGCGTTCAGTTGTGGGTTGCCATACATCGATCACCGCATCGCAGATCTCTACGGCGTAATCCATCTCGGTATTGGTGAAACTCTCGGGAGA
Source organism: Gammaproteobacteria bacterium (assembly GCA_026193675.1). Lineage (GTDB taxonomy): Bacteria > Pseudomonadota > Gammaproteobacteria > Thiohalomonadales > Thiohalomonadaceae > JAOTST01. The sequence goes on from JAPHSO010000038.1 coordinate 4,030, forward strand.
GTATTCATAGTACCAATCACTCTCAGGATGAGTTCTCGCTTCGGCAGCAATCCACTCCGCCCCCTTCACGGCCAGTGCAGTCGTACCTTCACGGTCTAGACCAAAGACATGCTCTCGCTGCACCTTTGAGGTTGAGTTGTAGAGATGGACGATGGCACGCTTTACCCCCTTAAGGGACTCAAAGGTGCGCTTGATGAGCGGCTCACGCGCCTGTACCAATACCTGAATAGTGACATCATCTGGGATCTGATCATTCTCAATCAGCCAGCGCACAAAATCGTAATCGGGCTGACTGGCCGCCGGGAAGCCTATCTCTATCTGTTTGAAACCGACCTTCACCAAAAGCGCCCACATCTTGCGCTTCTGGGCCACACTCATTGGCTCCAGCAGCGCCTGATTACCATCGCGCAGATCGACACTGGCCCAGATAGGGGCCTGCGTGATGGTCTGGTTGGGCCAACGACGATTGGGCATCGCAATCGTTGTTGCTGGACGGTATTTGTGGTGGTTAAAGCTGCTCACGGTCTTCTCCAAATCTTTATCTATACTTCATCAAAATTTCATCAATCGGCCCCTCGGGTATCGGGGAAAATCTGGTCAACTCTTGTAGGGTCGACCTGTTACTTCGTGCCGTTGGTAACGGTAGATAAAGATTAGAGTAGGTTGAGAGAAATTATCTTGCTTTGTTTGCTCACATTTACACAAAAGGATAGCGTTTATTGCTAAATTAATTAAATTATCGCAATATATATCACATACAGCTCACATGGCAGACTATTTCAATGAAATTAGACCGATATGATCGCAAGATCCTGCAACAACTTCAGCGTAATGGTCGGATCACCAATCAGGAACTCGCCGAACGCGTGGGGCTATCACCCGCACCCTGTCTACGGCGAGTCAGATCGTTAGAAGAGCAAGGCATCATCAGCGGCTACCGGGCAATGCTAGACGCCAAGAAGATGGGGCTCAGCCTGATGGCATTGCTACAGATATCGATGGATCGCCACACACCCGAGCGCTTTGAAAACTTTGATGCCAAAATCAGAGAGCTACCGGAGGTATTGGAGTGCCTGCTGATCACCGGTCACGATGCCGACTACATGCTCAAGGTGATAGTTAAAGATATGGAGAGTTATCAGGAGCTGCTGCTCAATAAGATCACCCGTATCGAAGGGGTTAGCGGTGTCCACTCCAGCTTTGTGATGCGACAGGTGGTCAACACAACCAATATCCCGGTCGAATCTTCCTGAGCGCACAGCCCTTTAGTCGCTTTGGTACTGTCGCTCAACCTTCACAACTTCAACATGATAGGAGCGGTACCATCTCGACTGTCCAAGCCCCTGAGCCTGTTGGTGTTCAGGGTCTGATTTCCACGCGGAGATCTGCTCCATGCTCTCCCAGTATGAGATCGATATCTCACTCTCCCCTTCAGTCACAGAGCTGAAATCGATACACCCGTATTGAGTTGTTGCCAACTCACGCATTCGAGCAGCCATAGCAGAATAGGTTGAGTCGATATTCTTGGGATCTTTGATTTGGGCTCTAAATATTACTGCATACATGTTGTTCTATCTGTTTACCTCTTTATAGCGAAAACAGCCCACCTCATGGTCGTTAACCATTCCAACAGCCTGCATAAAGGCATAACAGATGGTCGGCCCTACAAACTTAAAGCCCCGCTGCTTCAGTGCCTTACTCAAGGCTTGTGATTCCTCTGTCTCAGCGGGAATATCACTCATCGCTTTCCTGCGATTGATAATCGGTTTGCCTCCGACAAACTCCCAGATGAAGTATGAGAAAGAGCCAAACTCCTCCTGAACTTTCAGAAAGGCCCTGGCATTTTGAATTGATGCCTCAACCTTCAATCGATTACGTACGATACCGGCATCGCCAAGCAATCGCTCAACCGACTTGCTGGTAAATCGTGCCACCCTGGCAGGATCAAAATCGTAGTAGGCCCTACGGTAGTTATCTCGCTTTTTTAAAATCGTACTCCAACTTAATCCCGCTTGTGCACCTTCCAGAATCAACATCTCGAATAGATGCTGGTCATCGGTCGATGGTACACCCCATTCTCTATCGTGATAGTGCGCATCCAGCTCAGAGCCATTCGCCCATTCACAGCGCGTTATTTTTTTTATTTTTGGCACATAGGCTCCAGAAGTCTTATCTTAATTATCTGAACTACTTGTAACTTAAATTGTTAATCATAGTCTAAATAGTTCTTCGTACATTTAAGAATATCTGTATTCTAATCCCAGGTTTGTTTGAAGTAAAAAAGGGGCCATAAGCCCCTTTTATTTTCGTGAAAATTCAGACGAATTTTCTGTAATTTATGGTTTTAAAGAGCTACTGACGAGTCCAGTGTCCCCAGCCAGCATTTTGGTGAGTAGCAGCAAGCCCATACCTAGTCATTTGGCTTTTATCAGTCGCACAAATATTTCCATAATCACTATTATAAAAATCATATGCATAGGCAAAATTAAACTTACTACTACCGCTAGCGCCATCCAGTGGATACCAAGATCCCTTATTACCTGTTGCACACTCATATTCTTGGTGCACACAGACATTATTGGTCACAGTCTCACAGACTGCTTTTGCCTGACAGGAGTACTCTCCAGCAACACAATTGGTTGCTACTAAGATTTCACCTGCGGTACCTTCTACAGAAATAGTTACACCATTTGGCTTTAAAGATTCGCATGCTGAAGGCATCACTTGCCCTCTTGGTGGTGACGCTAGCCATAGTTTGCACATTGTTTCCTGATTAGTTAACACCATTGTCATTAACATTTGGATTGTAGGATCGAAAAGATTAACAGCACCTTCTAGCCCAGGTGGTCCCATTGGACCAGGTTCCCCTTGAATTCCCTGTAACCCCATTTCACCTTGAGGTCCCATCGGGCCGGTGGCACCGTCAGCGCCGGCAACACCTTGTGGTCCCATCGGGCCGGTAGCACCGTCAGCACCGGCAACACCTTGTGGGCC
>JAPHSO010000217.1 GCA_026193675.1 Gammaproteobacteria bacterium
ACCGCCACTCGCCATACCGGGATTTCCATGGCTGCAGACCCCGGTCAGGATCCCATTCGATGCAACCAGCGTACCGGCCCCTTTTAAAACGACTGTCGCGTTGTAGCGATCAGCCAGTTTGGTGACCGAATCGAAACGGTCATTTTGAACCTCATCGCTCCCAATACCGAGCAGACGCGCCGCCTCCCCCGGATGTGGTGTTAACAGCCAACGTTTTGGATTGAGTTGTTCGATAATTGGATCTTCGGCCGGCAACTCCAAATCCATCAGACCTGAAGTTGCCAGCAGGTTCAGTCCATCGGCATCTATGAGTAGCGGGCAATCACACTGTATCGTCCGCTCAAAAATCTCCTCGGCCCAGCGGTCTTTTCCCAGACCGGGACCAATCACGATCGTATTTGCCCGCTCCAGCAGCGGTTCCAGATCAGCAGCCGAATCGATCGCATGAACCATCACCTCAGGTCTTGCAACCTGAATCGCCGTCAGATTCTCCCGATGGGTTGCCACTGTAATCAGCCCCGCTCCCATATGGGCCGCAGCCTCAGCAGCAATTCTGACCGCGCCTCCCATACCTCGATTTCCACCGATAATCAGCAGGTGCCCGAAATCGCCTTTGTGGCTATTTTGGCTGCGCTGAGGGCGTGCAGGGAAGGAGTCAAAGCTGTTCCACTCTGCCACTGGTGTCATATTCTCGTAGGCCTCATCAGGAAGCCCAAGGTCATCAAATAAAAGTTCACCACAGAGATCTTTGCCCGCAGCCGTCAACATCCCCTGCTTAATGCCGATGTAGGTGATGGTCAGGCTCGCCTCAACAGCAGCCCCCATCACGGCACCACTATCTCCATTAAGACCTGATGGTATGTCGATTGAGAGAACCGGCAGGTTGGAGCGGTTGATCTCCAGGATCGCCTTATAGAAGTCATCATGAACATTCCCTGCCAGCCCGGTACCTAACAGAGCATCGACAATGAGGTCGCCAACAATCAACTCACCCGATTGATAGGGGGCCATCGGGACACCTGCTCGCACCGCCCATTCATATGCAGCCAGAGAGTCACCCTTAAGCCGCTCAGGACTCTTTAGGTGCCGCAATTCAACATTGCGTCCCGCCTCATGGGCCAGAGCAGCAACCACATAACCATCACCACCGTTATTACCACCACCACAGAAGATGACAATCTGCTGCGCTTCAGGCCAGCGCTCACCAAGTAGTTCAAATGCGCTATGACCGGCACGTGACATCAGCGAGCTTCCCTGGATGCCCAGTTCTTCGATCGCATAACGGTCAATCGCCTGAGTCTGTGCGGATGTATAGAGTGCGGTTAATTTTTGTTTCATCGGGTTATCATAGCGAAATGGCCCCGCAATCACCTATGTTAAATTCGACCTCCATCACAGAATTAGTAAAAACTATTGGCCGTTCACTCGGCTTTCAGGATATCGGGATCGCCTCGATCAATCTGGAAAAGGCACAGCAGCATCTTCAACAGTGGCTTGATGAGGGGCGTCATGGAGAGATGTCATATATGGCAAACCACGGCAGCAAACGCTGGCGTCCGGAAGAGCTGGTCGAGCAGACCCGTAGCGTCATTAGCGTGAGTATCAATTACTGGTCTGACAGGGGTTTCGATCCGTGGCAACTGCTAGAGGATAATCGGCGCGGGTATATCTCGCGCTACGCCCTTGGACGTGACTATCACAAGCTGATGCGCAAACGGCTGCAAAAGATGGCGCAATTGATCGAACAGGAGATCGGCTCATTTGGTTACCGGGTTTTTGTCGACAGTGCACCGGTCCTCGAAAAGCCTCTCGCAACGCAGGCGGGGATAGGCTGGATAGGCAAGCATACCAATTTGGTTAACCAGCACTCCGGCTCCTGGTTTTTTCTGGGTGAGATCTATACCGATCTGCCGGTCGAGAGTGATGTTGAAAGTGTCGACCACTGCGGCACCTGCAGCCGATGCATTGATATCTGTCCCACTGCTGCAATTACTGCACCCTATAGACTCGATGCGAGACTCTGTATCTCCTACCTCACCATCGAACTCAAAGGTTCAATACCGTTGGAACTGCGCCCGCTGATCGGTAACCGCATCTTTGGCTGTGACGACTGTCAGTTGATCTGCCCCTGGAACCGTTTTGCACAGGCCAGCAGTGAACCAGACTTCTCTCCCCGTCACGGTCTTGAGCAGCCGGATCTACTGGAGCTTTTCAGTTGGAGCGAAACTGAGTTTCTCTCCAAAACGGAGGGTATGGCGATCCGTAGAATTGGACATGAGCAGTGGCTGCGTAATATTGCCATCGCACTGGGAAATAGCTCTGCTGCAGGGCCACTCAAAGAGAAGATGATAGCGGCTTTGAAATTAAGACTCCCTACTGTCATCTCTTCACCGATGGTCACTGAACATATCGAGTGGGCACTGGCTCAATTGGACTCCAATCCTTCGGCAGCTCATTAGCAATGCCAGAAGGTCCAGAGATCAGACGTGCTGCAGATGAGCTTGCGGCAGCATTAACCGGAGAGCGAATCGAAAAGATCCTGTTTGCCTTTGCAGCACTCAAGCGGTATGAGTCTGAAATGATCGGCGCCCGAGTTCAGCAGGTTAGTAGCCGGGGGAAGGCGATACTCAACCGACTCGATAACGGCCTGACGATTTATAGCCACAACCAGCTCTACGGTCGCTGGCAAATTCTGCCCGCAGGCCCCTATCCCGAATCGACACGCCAACTGCGTCTTGCGATCCATACCGATAGCCAGATGGCGCTACTTTACAGCGCATCTGATATTACCGTTTTAGATTCTGTCGCTTTACAGGGACATCCTTACCTGATCAAACTGGGGCCTGAACTACTTGAACCATCTGTGACCCTTGATGAGATTAAAGATCGCTTTAACCAGAAGCAGTTTCAAAGACGTGGCCTGCTGGGATTGCTCCAGGATCAACAGTTCATCTCAGGAATGGGTAACTATCTCTGTTGCGAAGTGCTGCATCTCTCAAAGATTTGGCCTGAAAGACGACTCATCGACCTGACAACTGATGAGCGTGACACTCTTGTGGAAAATTGTCTGAAACTGACGCGACAGTCCTATCAGACAGCTGGAGTCACCAATCATCTGCAACATGCTGAGCAGCTACAATTTGAGGGTAAAACGTTTGAGGAGTCCCGGTTTCTACTCTATCGGCGTGCAGGAGAGCCCTGTTACCAATGTGGAGGAACGATAGTGAAGGCTAAGTTTTGTGGCCGGATGGGATACGTCTGCCCCACCTGCCAGATACAAACGGTTAAACGGTGATATCGATAATTGAACCGATGGTATCGGATGCGGCCTGCACCACTCTGGCGCTCGCCTGCACCTGGGTCAGGTTCTGCTTGCTCTCAATCAGGGCATCGACCACCACATCAGGTTCACCATTTTGCGCAGCAACCGGGGCACGTGCGATATCAAAAGAGTTTTGAGCAAGTCCCTGACGACCGGCATGAATACCCGCAAGACCATTATTCAATGTATTACCCACCTCCATCACCGCTCTCCTCTGATCTGACTCTAATCATAATCACATTGTAGTTGCAGGCCGACAAATGAGAAGTTGAACTGGCTCACACTTTTTCGCCCCACTCATTCTGAAGACGTTCTCGATTAAGCTGCAGCCACTGCAGGGCCATGATGGGACTTGCTGAATTGAGCTCACCCGATCTCATTAGCTCGACAGCTTCATCATAACTGACTGAAAATACTCGAATATCCTCACCCTCCTGCTCCAGACCATGAATACCACCAACCCCACGACTATCGACCTGACCACAGTAGAGGGATATGGTTTCAGAGGTGCCTCCGGGACTGACCAGATAGTCGCAGATCTTCTCAACTCGCCCCACTTCACAGCCGGCCTCCTCGACCGATTCACGCCGAGCCACCGCCTCCCCCTCCTCGCCAGACTCGATAATGCCGGCGACAATCTCGTAGAGCCACGCCCCACCCCTGGCATTTAGGGCCCCAATCCGAAACTGTTCGACCAGAACAATTTGGTCCAGATCTGGATCATAAAGGAGGATGGCAGCAGCGTGTCCACGCTCAAACAGTTCACGGGTAATGGTTGGACTCATGCCCCCGGCAAATAGACGATGCCTCAGCCGGTAGCGTTCAAGTCGGAAAAATCCCTGGTAGCCTGTCTCGCACTCAAGCAGTTCAATTTTCCCCTCTCCCCTCTCTCCACGAAGAGGTACCACCTTTTTGTCATTCAAAATTATCACTCCAGGGTTTATCATCCGCTTTCACTAAAAGTATCTAGATATGACTCAACCCTCAAGCCCCACATCCATAACTGCTCAATCTAAACCTCTAGCCGCAATTATTGCTGGTGGTCAAAGCCGTCGTATGGGCGGTGGAGATAAAGGCATTAAGCCACTTCAGGAGAAGATGATGATCTCCCATGTGGTGGATCGCATCGCACCACAAAGCAGCTCGATAGTGATTAACGCCAACAGTGCCCCCGAAGAGTATCGTTCACTCAACTATCCACTCATCGAAGATTCTATCGCAGGGCATCTGGGGCCACTCGCCGGAGTGCTCTCTGTTCTGGAGTCATTTGAGGATGAACTGGTGATGATCCTCCCCTGCGATACACCGCTTATCCCCATAGATCTGATTGAGCGCATGCAGGCCAGGCTTGTTCAGAGCGATAGCGACCTCTGCACAATTGAGGCCGATGGGAGTCTGCATCCGATCTTTATGCTGCTGAAGCGCAAACTGGCCCCCTCAATTCGAGAATTTCTTGAGGCCGGTGAACGCCGAGTTGGCTTCTGGCTCAAACAGCAGAACTACTGTGTAGCCGACTTCAGCGATCAGGCCGAGGCCTTTAGTAACATCAACACCCCTGAAGAGTTTGAACGTATCAGCAGGGATCTTAACAGCGATGGATAGTTACCCGATTCCCCTGCTCGCGTTCAGCGCCTATAGCGGTAGTGGCAAGACCACGCTTCTTGAGAAGGTGGTGCCGGAGCTGCGCAAGCTGGGGCTGCGCATCGCGATGATTAAACATACCCACCACAAGGTGGATCTGGATCAGCCCGGTAAAGATAGCTATCGCATGCGTGAGGCTGGAGCCAATCCGGTGATGATTGCCTCAAAAAAACGCTGGGCGCTGCTATTTGAAAATGAGCATGAGCAGGATGAGCCGCAGCTCAATGAGCTGGTTGCACAGCTCAATCCTGCAATGTTTGACCTACTCCTGGTAGAGGGATTCAAACATGAGCCGATTCCCAAAATCGAGATTATTCGCAATGGGGTAGAAAAGCCGCCACTCCACCCCAACGATAGTACCTTTATAGCCATTGCCAGCGATCTCTTTGATCTCCAAACCAATCTGCCGGTACTTAACCTTAACAATCCATCGGCTATCGCCGACTTTATTTCCGACTGGATGAGAAACCAATAGATGAAACCGACTTCCCCCATCAGCTCTCAGGTAGAGGCTCACAACAGACCACTGCTTCCCGTTGCCGAGGCACTGCAGCAGATTCGTGATGCGATCACACCGATTAAAGGCAATATTCTGTGCCACCTTAAAGAGGCCTATGGTCATA
>JAPHSO010000323.1 GCA_026193675.1 Gammaproteobacteria bacterium
AATCGTCTTATGACCCACCTCTCGCGCATAGGTGAGCAGATCTCTCAGGTTGGCATATGAACCTGTACCACGTCGCTGCTGAATCTGTTCTGAGGCGGTGAGAGTTGGCTGCTCAGACATCGAAGGTTGGGCCGCTCGTTGCCCACCCGCCGCTCGCTGAGCTCCACCATAGGATGGTGCCGAGCCAGTTCGCTGAGCTCCCGTTGCAGTTGCTGCATTAGCGGGTGCCTCAGCCTCTTCCTCATCAGGCTCTTCATCTACCGGCTCACCATCGGCCCCCAACTTGACGATCTCATACTCCTGCTCCAGGTCTTGCAGAATCGCCTCATCTGCAAACAGTGAGTTGAGTTGAGAGAGCATTTCAGGATAGTGGATACGGAAAATCTTCTGGAAAGCTTCAAACACCATCTGACTGACACGAATATCTTCAAATGCACCTTCAAGCGCATCAAAAAAGATATGACACAAAGCAAAGGGGCCTGCCGGATCATTCTCTCGGTTAACTGGATTTTTTGAGATAGAGTCGAGTCGTTTCTCAACCTCGTAGAGCTCCTGCTCATAGCGGCTCTCGATACTATTGATCAAACCAGTAACACTTAACCACTTATCAAATTCATCTTTATCTACCAGCGTGAGTCCATCCTGTCCGCCGCCAGCTTCATGTACTTTATAGGCATTTTTAAATTCATCGATAGTAAACAGCTCTAACTGCTTCTCCATCAACTCAATGAAGTGATCGTGAAGGTCCCCCTCCTGACGTTTAAGCTCCTTAAACGCATAGAAAAATGTACTCTGCTCCTCATTATTCTGCGCATTTGAGGAGGCTTCAAAGAAGTCATCAGATAGTCGCTTGAGGTACTCTTCAATCAACCATGCGACAAAGGTGTAGATAATTCTGGCACCCGCTTCAGCTACCGCAGGATTAGGCTGACGCAGCATAACGCCACCATGTTCACCTGACGCCTCCCCCTGCCTGGAAGAGAGATCCTGCAGATATTTCAGGGCGGCAATATTTCGATGGGTAAATTGAACCCCGACGCCATCTTCGCCCACCCGGACCGCATTTCCCTGTAGCTGGAAAGGTCCATTAGGGGTATCAAATTCAACCGTTAGAGGAGAACCCTGTTTACAGGTTTGGGTCAGATTATCGGCAATTGAGGAGCAGGCGAGAAACAGTCCGCCCACACAGAAATCGTGTATAGCACAGAAAACCGTTTGGCTGCCAGAGAGCGTAACCGCGACATCGACATTTACGGCATAACGGGGATAGGCGCGTTGGTTATTCATAACTTACAGACTCTTCTCTCTGTATCATTAATAAAGCAGCTCTCATCTCGCCATTCACAAACATAATCCTGTTATTACCGTTATCCTTACTTAACTCTCATTCCAGCCTGAGCCCCGCTATCAGGAGAGAGAATAAAGATATCTTCACCCCCAGGCCCTGCAGCCAGCACCATCCCTTCTGACACGCCAAAACGCATTTTTCTTGGCGCCAGATTGGCGACCATTACTGTCAACCGACCAACCAGATCTTCCGGTTGGTAGGCTGACTTGATTCCTGCAAAGACCTGCCTCTGTTCACCACCAAGATTGAGCTCCAGACGTAAAAGTTTATCTGCACCTTCTACATGCTCAGCCTTAACAATTTCAGCGATACGCAGATCGATTTTGGCAAAATCGTCAAATTCGATAGTAGCAGCAATTTCATCACTCTGACCACCCCCCGATTTAACCCTAGAGCCAGTCTCAGATTTGCTTTGTTGCTTGCCCGTTTTTTTACTGCCGGCAGCTTGAGGCTTGTTAGCCTCCATCGTTTGACTAGAGTCTGCCGTGACTGAATCGATACTGCTCTGTTCAACACGTTGCATCAGCGGTTTAAACTTGCTCACAGTATGGTCGAGCAGAGGCTCGATATCGCCTTGCCACTCCAGCGCCTCGATATTGAGGAAGCGCTCCACCTCTTCCGCCATTGCAGGCAATACCGGCTTGAGGTAACTCATCAACAGACGGAACAGGTTAAGTCCCATGCTGCAGATATCGTGCAGCTCCTGATCCTTGCCCTCCTCCTTGGCGATCACCCACGGCTTCTGCTCATCAATATACTGGTTGGCACGATCGGCCAACGCCATGATGGCACGCATCGCATGACCAAACTCTCGCTGCTCGTAGTGGTTGGCAATCGTCTCGCCCGCCTTTACAAATTCACCATAGAGCTCAGGCTCAGAGAGCTTTGCTGCCAGCCGGTTATCAAAACGCTTTTTGATAAATCCGGCACACCTACTGGCGATATTGACCACCTTACCCACCAGGTCAGAGTTGACCCGCTGCATAAAGTCTTCAAGATTGAGATCCAGATCATCGATTCCATTACCGAGCTTGGCGGCAAAGTAGTAGCGTAGATACTCTGGATTGAGATGATTCAGATAGGTCGAGGCCATAATAAAGGTGCCGCGTGACTTCGACATCTTCTGACCATTGACGGTCAAAAAGCCATGACAATAGACCCCATTGGGCTTTCTAAAGCCACTCCCCTCCAGCATCGCTGGCCAGAACAGGGTATGGAAATAGGCGATATCCTTACCGATGAAGTGATAGACCTCAGCAGGGCTGTCAGCACCCCAGTAATCATCGAACTCAAGACCATCAGTACGGTCACAGAGATTTTTAAAACTCGCCATGTAACCGATAGGCGCATCGAGCCAGACATAGAAATATTTACCCGGGGCATCGGGGATCTCAAAACCGAAATAGGGGGCATCGCGGGAGATGTCCCAGTCATTCAGGCCCGACTCAAACCACTCATTGAGCTTACTGGCGATACCATTTTGCACCTTGCTCTCAGAGATCCACCCCTTGAGCATCTGCTCAAAATCACCCAACTTAAAGAAGTAGTGCTCAGAATCTTTCTCGATCGGCGTCGCACCCGAAATGGCTGAAACCGGATCAACCAGATCTGTCGGAGAATAGGTGGCACCACACATTTCGCACGAGTCGCCGTACTGATCTTCAGCACCACACTTAGGGCAACAGCCTTTAATGAAGCGATCCGGTAGAAACATCTCCTTTTCTGGATCGTAAGCCTGGGTGATGGTCCGTTTGGCAATATGGCCCGCATCACGCAGTCGAGTGTAGACCAGAGATGCAAAGTGCCGGTTCTCATCCGAATGTGTGGAGTAGTAGTTATCAAAACCGATATTAAACCCCTGGAAATCAGCCTGATGCTCAGCACTGATGCGCGCAATCAACTCATCCGGCTCGATCCCCTCACCCTGTGCCCGGAGCATGATCGGCGTGCCATGGGCATCATCGGCACAGACATAGAGACAGTTGTGACCACGCAGTCGCTGGAAACGGACCCAAATATCGGTCTGAATATACTCAACCAGATGGCCAAGATGGATCGGGCCATTGGCATAGGGAAGTGCACTGGTGACAAGAATTTTGCGAGAATTTTGGGTCATTTCCAAAGGTTTTCAGTATAATTGGGTCATCAAAACTTAGGGCTTTGATAATTTCTAGTAAATCAATAAGTTATATATTTTATTGGCCGGTTTTTTGTTCAAATATTTGCGATATGCCAACTAGGGCATCTTTAATAGTTGAAAAACCGTGCAAAGATACCAATTAAGAGCCCCATAGACCAGTAAATGATTTGTATTTAAGCCATATTCACGGTCATCCAAACCGGGGGTGTCGGGGATTTTTCGACTCATTTTCTACAGTAAGAATTAACTTTTTTGACATTCAGGAGCTTTTCGCATGTCCGTTGAAGCATCACAAATTGAAGCAGCAATCAAAGAGTACACCGATCCCTACCTTGAGAAGGACCTCGTCTCTGCCAACTGTATAAAAAATATCGCTATCGACGGCACCACTGCCAGGGTCGATGTTGCACTCGGTTTCCCTGCCAAGGGCTATACCGACAAGCTGGCCGAAGAGCTTAAGTCAAAGGTAGAGGCGATCGATGGTATCGATTCAGCCGAATTCAGCTTCAGCACTGCAATTGTCTCTCACGCTGCACAAAAAGGTGTGAGCCATATCAAGGGCGTCAAGAACATCATCGCTGTCGCTTCAGGTAAGGGTGGTGTCGGTAAATCGACCACCTCTGTAAACCTTGCCCTAGCTCTAGCTGCTGATGGCGCCACCGTCGGTATCCTCGATGCTGATATCTATGGTCCCAGCCAACCCCGTATGTTGGGTGTCGCCGATCAGAAACCTGAATCATCCGATGGCACAACGATGGAGCCGGTGATGAGTCTCGGTCTGCAGTCGATGTCTATCGGCTATCTGATCGAAGAGGATACCCCGATGATCTGGCGTGGCCCGATGGTTACCCAGGCGCTGGAGCAGCTGCTCAACGACACCACCTGGCGTGAAGTCGACTATCTGGTTATCGACCTGCCACCAGGCACCGGTGACACCCAACTCACGCTGGCACAGAAGGTTCCTGTTAGTGGTGCAGTTATCGTCACCACCCCTCAGGATATCGCTCTACTCGACGCACGCAAGG
>JAPHSO010000361.1 GCA_026193675.1 Gammaproteobacteria bacterium
ACCAGGGGAAAGCCGCCGCGACCCCGTTCAAGAATATGGGTAGGGCAGGCCTTTATGCAGTCATCACAACGACTACACTGTTCAACAAACAGGTTTTCAGGGATTGACCAAGGGGGCCTGAGTGCCTGGACACCCTGGTGAAATTCACCCCTTAAAAATTGCATGCGAGAGATCAAAACAGTCATTCTCCAAAGAACTATTCAACAAAAATCCGACCAGCTAAGTACCAGTTCTATTCCCTCGTGATTTAAAACATAGTCAGGTATCTTCCTGAATACAATCTGTTTTGGATGTTTTTTTGATTGTTCTGATATATGTCAATCTAAAGAATAGATTAGGTGCATTTGAGAGGATTAATAACAGGACTTTGGCTAAGTAGCCTATTAAAAAAGTTGGTTAATGGGGTGCGTGGAAGCAGGTTTTTATTGAGTGCGAACTGTTAGTGTTGCTCACGCCAGAAGATGTGGCTGCTGCCGAGCAGCGCAGTTGCAATAGAGAGCTCTATCGCCGCAACAGTTAACAGCATGGTGTAGTCGCCATGGGCCAGCCGTGACAGGTAGCCGCCCAGAGTAATCATTGCAAATAGAAAGATGAAAAAATGGATACGGTAGAACTGCCAGATCTTCGGTTGTTCTAACGACTCGATTCGTTTCAGATTCTTAATACAGAGTCTGCCGAAAAGATACTTCGCTTTAACGGTACCTACGAGTAGTCCGGCAAGGATAACCAATCCAGTTGAGAGTTCATCAGGATTAATCTGATCTGCTTCTATAAACAGACGGCCGCTTTTGAGGATTAGTACAACAATCCCGATATACCAGACCAGTGCAGCCAGCAGTTTCAGGGTACGTGGGGATGTTTCAAACACGGTGTTATCGATTCATTATTCAAAGATCATATTGTAGGGGCGCTCCAGGGCTTCACGCACTTCACCCAAACTGAAGGTGCGTGCAAAGCGTGAACCTTCTCGTCCATCTATATAGAGGATCAACACCGGCAGGGTGAAAACACCATATTGAGCAGCCAGTTCCGGCTGCTCATCGGTCGCAATCTCCAGCAGGGGAGCTTGAGGGAACTCCTCTGTAAATAGCGCCTCTACTTTGGGTCGCAGTGCATGGCAAACGCCACAGCTACTGCCGCTAAAATAGAGTGCGGTGATGGGGAATTGGTTGAGCTGTTCGTTAAGCTGTTCGGTCGATTCAATCTTTTTCATAAAGCTGATTATAGGACTCTTTCAGCATTTATGTAGGGCTCGAATAGCGGCTCCATACTGTCGAGAATCTCATCCATAGATTCTGGAATGGTCATGGCAAACATATCGAGCAGCACCAGTGCATTGATGGCACCATCTTCCCTTTGTTCTGCTTTGATTCGGTTGGACATGCCTCTGTTGACCTGTGAGATCCCCTCATAAAATTTGAGTAGTCCCTTCATATCCATGTCGAAGCCCTTATCGTTGTGCCAGCGATAGTACTGCCCAAGCATGTACATCGATGTGGCGCGATAGAAGGTCTCTTCAGTATTGGCAAAGGGGAGGTGAAAGCGGGCCATCGGTTTAAAGAAGCTGGTGTTGGGGCAGCCACTGGTGGCGGTGATAATCCCCATCAGGGCACTCAGCCCCTCCTGCGCGGTACAGCTCCGTGTGATGGAACGCTCATCCAGCGTCACCTCCACATCCACATTTTCATGCGACAGGACGTTGATCATTTTGCTCAATACCGGCTCAAGCCGACCGGCTAGTGGGCAGTATGAATGATCTAGTGGATCGAGACTGCAGTTGCGACATCTTTCAAAATGCAAACGGGTCCACTCGGGCAGTTTTTGTGGCAGTGGCTCGACAGGGTCAAGTGTTGAACCGTCTAGCACAACGGTAAATGACTCTGAGCGACCATCTTTAAAGGTAAAGTCGTAACGGTATTTGATCTGTTCCATCTTTAGGTTCTTAGTTATTTATTGTTATGGGTCACAGTTCACTGTTATTAGAATATGCCCTCCCTCACCAGCCATATGATGGCTAACCCCCAAGGCAACTTGCAAACTGAATGGGATTTATACCACATTGCTTTAACCAAATGGTTAAAGAGATGACTCGATTAGAAATTTTATGAAATTAATTTAACCCCATTCACGTTTTTGCGGCGTTCTCCAGATAACAACAGACAAAACTGGAGAAAAACGATGAAAACGATAACACCCTTTAAACGTAACCTGACCACACTACTGTTGACGGCAACCATTGTCGGTTGCAGCTCATATAGTGGGCAAAGCACGACAGATTCCAACAGCTCAGCAGTGGTTCCACAAACTCCGGATACTACAACTCAATCGATCATGGAGTATGAATATAAAGAGGTTAGGTCCGTTGAGAACAGGGCTGTACCGATGGCACACCTACTCAAGCAGGAGCATGACCGCGTTGCTCTAGGAAAGGAGAAGAAGGTGATTGCGATGGAGATGATGGCACCTTCAAAGCATCGGGTAATGAGTCAGGCAATGGCTTCGGCAGAGGTGAGTGGCCACTATCTGGCAGATCAGATGATCGATTCAAATAGCGGTATCGATCGGGAGCAATTCGCCGAGATCATCGCCAACGGAATTAAACGGGTGAGTGAAGATCCGGTATCGACCCTGAGTATTGATGTCGATAGCGGCGCCTACTCACTGGTGCGCCGCAACCTCAACCAGGGCGTTATGCCACGAACCGACATGGTTCGTATTGAGGAGATGATCAACTACTTCGACTACAGCTATCCTCAACCTGAAAAGGGTGGGGCACCATTTTCTGTCACCACAGAGGTGAGCAAGAGCCCATGGAATAGCAATAGTCATCTGGTACATGTCGGCATTCAGGGAATTGATACCGACAAGGCGCATCGGCCCGCATCCAACCTGGTATTCCTGATTGATGTGTCGGGTTCGATGGGCGCCTCCAATAAACTGCCTCTATTGAAGTCGGCCTTCAAGTTGCTGGTCAAACAGCTCAATGAGAAAGATCGGGTCACCATGGTGGTCTATGCCGGGGCCTCGGGCGTTGTGCTGGAATCGACCAGTGGCAATGAGCAGGGCAAGATTATCGCAGCACTTGACCGTCTTAATGCTGGTGGTTCAACCCATGGATCGGCCGGTATCAACCTCGCCTATGCGATGGCCGAGCAGGCAAAGATAGAGGGTGGGATCAACCGAGTGATTCTTGCCACCGATGGTGATTTTAATGTGGGCACCGTCAACCATACCCAACTGATGGATCTGATAGAGGCCAAGCGCAAGGCGGGTATATCACTCACCACCCTCGGATTTGGTAGCGGTAACTACAATGATCATCTGATGGAGCAGTTGGCCGACAAGGGTAACGGTAACTATGCCTATATCGACAATATCAACGAGGCGCAAAAGGTGCTGGTTGATGAACTCACTTCAACACTGAAGACCATCGCCAAAGATGTGAAGATTCAGGTGGAGTGGAACCCTGCGGTGGTCTCAGAGTATCGACTGATCGGTTACAACAACCGTCTGCTCAATCGTGAAGATTTTAACAACGACAAGATCGATGCTGGAGAGATCGGCGCGGGTCATAGCGTGACTGCGCTGTATGAGGTGACACTCGCCAATAGCGATCAGCCTCGCATTGACCCGCTACGTTATCAGCGTGAAGAGCGTACTTCGGATGAAAACAACACCGATGAGATCGCCTTTCTACGCCTGCGTTATAAAGAGCCGGATGCCGACCACTCAAAATTGATCGAGCAGGTGATCAGTCATGAGTCGATTACCCACAACATCAACCAAACCAGTGACAACTATCGTTTCAGTGCCGCAGTGGCCGGATTTGGACAGCTCCTGCGGGGTGGTCAATATACCGGTCAGTTTGACTATGCGGCGGTCAAACAGCTTGCCAGTGGTGCACGTGGACAAGATGAATTTGGTTATCGTGGTGAGTTTGTGCGATTGGTCAATCTTGCCTCTGGCCTAAGTCTCTAGATTTAGGTGTCAGGGGTCGGAGTCAAATCGGAACACTAATATTGGTGATTACAGCAGTACGATCTATTTGACTCCGATCCCTGAATTCAGCCCTGAATTCCGATAGTTACCATGGTCAAGGATGACGGCTTTTAGTAACCTGCAATGATGACATCCAATATGATGAATGACGAAATCCTCTTTAGCCAGTTTCTCAAAGGCGACATCAATGCCTTTGAAAATTTGTACAACCGTTATCGTGAGTCACTCTACACCTACCTACTCCGCTCCAGTGGCAATCATGCCGAGGCGGATGATATCTATCAGGATGCGTGGTCACGGGTCATCAATGCCAGAGTCCCCTTCACCACAGGCTCATTTAAAGCCTACATCTTTAAAATTGCCCGCAATCTGCAGATCGACAACCATCGACGTAGCCACCTTCATCTGGTGGGTGATAACGAAGAGCTGGAAGATATGGCCGATTCAAAACCGAACATGGAGCGACAGATCGACAGTGAAGATTGTGGTGAACGTCTACTGGGAGAGGTTGCGGTATTGCCGAGGGAACAGCGTGATGCCTTTCTACTCAAGGAGGAGTCGGGCCTGTCATTAGAGCAGATCGCCACGATGCTCGATGTGGGGCGTGAAACGATTAAGAGTCGCCTTCGCTATGCGATGAAACGACTTAGAGAGGTGTTGGAGGATTGTTTATGAACAGAGAAGATCATCAAGACCCAGCCATCTCAAAACTCTATCAAAGTAGAGATAAGGCCACACCATCCGCTGATATTGATGCGGCAATTATGGCGCAGGCCAAAGAGTCTATTGCTCATAGGGCTGTATCAAAACAGAGGTCACAACTAACATGGCTGCGCTGGTTAGTGCCGTTATCGACTGCCGCGTTGGTGGTGATGGGGGTTTCCATCACCATTAAGATCATGAATCAGCCCGACAGCTCATATCTGCAAATTGCACCCACCGCTGAGCCGGCTTTTGAGTCTAGTTATGATCATGAGAAATCTTTAAAAGATGAGGCTTTCAACCGACCCTCCAGCTCATCTCCACAACCTGCAGAGGTGATGATGTTTGAGGCCATGCCTGAAACTATTCAGGAGGCCGATGTAATAAAACAGGAACAACAAGCGACACCGGTGAGAGAGAAAAAATCAGCCTCACCTAAAGTGGGTGCAGCTTCAACAGAACGTGAAGAGAGACAACGAAGTATCCTGAAACGTTCAATCCCAAATGCAATGGGTGTGATGAAGATAAAGCCAGATGCTGTTAATCGTGATCTGAGTGACGCCATGGGTATGGCACAAGAAGAGACTGCGGAGATTGAAAAAGAATGGATTAATCCAGAAGAGTGGTTAAATCACATTAAACTTCTTGTAGATAAAAATAAAAAGGAAGAGGCCAGAATCGAATTTGAGCGTTTTAGGGAGAGTTACCCTAACTATCTAATTCCAGAAGATTTGTTGGATTTGTTGGGGTGATGACCGTGCTAAGCGTTGTGCACTATTGAATCCTTCCTTCTGTATGTTGTTGTACAACCAATTAACTTCGAAAGGGTAATTTTTATCTCGCTTCCCTGACGCCCTGCTGTTATTTTTACATCCATAAAACTTCCTATTCAAAGGGTGAGGTACACCCCCTGTATCTATGATTCACCATACTGCGATCTTGCGATCTTGCGATCTAGAGTGTTCCAGCTTCAATTTAAAATCAACCTGTTTATCAATTCGGAGATAGATACAGCTATGGGGTAAACTCTTTGACTCCATAACACTTACAAACATGTCTCAGGATGATTAGAGTGCGCAGACAAGCAGTGATAATAATTAGCAAAGGATTGAGTCAATGATGAAATCGATGTCGAGCTCTGAGCTGACCATTTCGATTGTGGGTGCCTTTTTAGCTACGCTTATTGCGACATTTTTCACCAGTACTGTGCTTGAGGCGGAACAGGTGCCGATGATTCTGGCCTCTACGGGGGCTTCGGCGATGCTGATCTTTGGATTGCCCCACAGCCCTGTCTCCCAACCGTGGAATCTTGTGGGGGGACATGTGGTCTCTGCGCTGGTTGGTGTCGCCTGTTATCAGGGTATTCCCAATGAACTCCTGGCCGCCTCTACAGCGATACCGATGGCGATGTTTATGATGCATAAATTACACTGTATGCATCCTCCTGGCGGTGCGACGGCAGTGACTGCTGTCGTAGGTGGTGCGGCGGTTCACTCACTCGGATTCTCTTTTGCGGTGATGCCGGTATTCTTTAGTTCAATTATTCTGCTATCTATCGCAATGGCTGCCGGAACCTTTCGAGCGCACAATCCCTTTGATAGTGAGAACAACGGGGTTAACGATACGCAAGAGCCTTAAACTGCTATGCGGGGGGCGGAGTCAAAT
>JAPHSO010000060.1 GCA_026193675.1 Gammaproteobacteria bacterium
TAGATGAGCCCTGGCTCTTGCCACTCACACTGATCGAGTCAAACTCACTTTGAGCACTATCATCATTTATATATGGGGCATCGAGAAGAAATGAACGACCATCAGCATCAACTCTTAATACTGAGCTAACAGCAGAGCGATTGTCTGTTTTCGATGTGATATTGATGAGGTGACTTCGGCCCACCATCTGCTCAAGCAGGACTCGTATATACTGCTGGGAGTCGATTCGTTCAGCTGTTGGGGCAGACAACGTTTAACCCCTTTATCAGGCTTTTGCGTAGGTATGTGTTGTCAGAGCGCTCTCTTTGGAGCCGCTTTGATTATAGGTGTCGGACTCAGCGCTCTGCTCACCAAGAAGAATTCCCAGAACCTGTTGAACCTGACGTTGGCCAATTTCTAAAATTTGTGTATTGACCTGATGTAGCTCGCGGCACTCGGCCACCTCATGCTCAAGCTCTTGCCATTTTTTAACCAGATCATCAGATGGAGTCGACTTTAGAAGAGATTCAAATCCGCTTTTACTATTGTCGTAGCCGGCCTGTTGCAGCAGACTCTTACGCTCAATATCAAGCCCATCAAGCTTCTCCAGAAGCTCCAGCTTTCTGGTAAGCGTGATATTCATAGCATCAATATCTTTTGTTTTGACCGCGTCCTGCTCTTTCTCGAGAACTAACCGTAGCTGGTGTGTTTGACGTAGCTCTTCATCCAATAAATCACTAATTTGTTGAACGACAACACTCATTCTCTGAATACCTGAATAGTTAAGATAATCTAACCATTCAACAAACCGAGCTCAGATTCAACAATTTTACTGGCAATCGCCTCAGCATCAGGAGTGTAGCTACCGTTTTCAACCGACTGACGAATATCTTCGACACGCTGGCTGTCTACGACTGGAAGAGAGGCTATCCGGTTTTCAAGTGACTGCAATCTCATTGATGTATCGGTGAGACTGACGGTGTCAACGGTTGATGGTGTCCCAGTTTCTTGCTGATGTGCAGCAGGATCTCCCCGCGAGACCTGAACCTGTGAGTTCTCGGTATTACGCTGAGATTGGGTACCCTGAAAACCTGTAATGTTGTTGACTGGCATGATCCTAATCCTCGTTCCTTGCCGACTATAGCGGCCAATCCCGAAGAATCTTTAATGGTTTATTGAAATAGTTTCATATAACAGTGCCATTCAATCACAAATGTGTTCAAAGACCAAGTTCTATTACAACTAACTTATTGAATTTATAGGGTTACATCTGCACCTGCACCAGCCCCAGACCAATAACGATCCCCTCAACCACCTTCTTTGAAGACTGGTTGATCACCTGCACCGTATCGCCCTTTGCTCCAGAACTCTTGGCAATACCGCCCATTTTAACTTCAAATCCGCCATTTTTAGCGATAATCACCACAACATCGCCTCGTTTTACCAGAAGTTGGCGCATTATTGAGTTGGGGCTGATAATCTTTCCCGATGAGATATTTCTCTTAACCTGCCAACCGAGAATATTCTCTAATTTGGAGATATATCCTCCACGGATCAGCCCTAAAGAGACTCTTCTCTGCTCCATATCGTCACGAGAGATAATCTCTCCTCTCCGAAGATTTCTGCTAGCGACCATAACCTCTCCAAACTGTTCAACTTCAGCCTGTATGTATATGGTCCATGGTGTGTTCCCCTCACAACTCACCTTGACCGTTACACCTCCCACCCGACGTGAAGAGGGAGGAAGTGATGCGGTGAGCGGAGTGGAACATTGAGCGAGTCGGAGCCGCTGGTCAAGTTTCCCCACCTTGACGTTGATCTCATCTCCGGAAGCGGAGAGCTCTTCGATTAAATGGCCATAAACGGCCTCTTGAATCGATCGGTGTGATTGATGCTCTGCTGCAACAGTCCCAAAAGTCACAGATAACATTGCAAGAAATAGGGCAATTAAAACTCTATTCATTTCATTGATGAACTCTATTTACAGATAACATCTTTGTAACATACATTCTTTTGCCAACCTCTGCGAACCAAAGAGCAACATAACCCAATTTTTGCTATTAAAGGAGGGAGACCTAGTTTATAAATAAGGTTATAGTTATAACAACATATTTACAAATTCAAATCCCCCGTCTAAAGAGGGGTTAGAAACGCTTAAATCGGAGCTATCAATGGCTGGAGTACTTGACGGTGTAGATCGCCGCACAAAAATCGCTGGGCACAATCGCCTTGAACTGCTTCTATTCCATCTGGGAAGACGTCAACATTTTGGAATTAACGTTTTCAAGGTACAGGAGGTTATCCAGTGCCCTCAATTGACCAACGTGCCCCACTCCCACCCTTCAGTCAAAGGTGTTGCCAATATGCGTGGCAAGACCATTACGGTAATGGACCTCTCCATGGCTATTGGTCAAAGTCCAATTCAGGATATCAATAACGCCTTTGTCATTATCACCGAATATAACCGCTCTACTCAGGGTTTCCTGGTGGGTGGTGTCGAACGTATTGTGAATCTGACATGGGATTCAATTAAGCCGCCGCCAAAAGGGGCCGGTAGCACCTACGTCACCGCTGTCACTGAGGTTGATGAAAAGTTAGTTGAGATTATCGATGTAGAAAAAGTTCTGTCAGAGATTATCGGTGTTGATGAAACTGTCGATAACTCTGTAGTTGAAGAGAGCCAAAAAGACGAAGGTGGGCGTGAGCATGTCCCCCATATTCTAGTTATTGATGACTCCTCTGTAGCACGCAACCAGATTAAACATACATTGGAGCAGATAGGCCTTGGCTGCACCCTTGCAAAAAATGGGCGTGAGGGTCTTGATAAGCTCAAAGAGGTTGTCGATGCTGGGCAGGAGCTCAGGGATGTCTACGACCTGGTTATCTCCGATGTCGAGATGCCTGAGATGGATGGTTATACATTCACGACATCGGTTCGAGAAGATCCCAGAATGGATGGTATCTACATTATTTTGCATACCTCTCTTAGCGGTGTTTTCAATCAGGCCCTCGTTGAGAAGGTTGGAGCCAATCAATTTATTTCTAAATTTAATCCTGACGATCTTGCAAATACCGTTTTGGATCAGCTTAGAAAGCAGGCATCCTAATCAACATTTGTACTAACCAAGTCTAATACTGTGACTAGTCATAAACTCTCCAATCAGGAGTACGAAGAATTTCGCCAGTTTCTCGAGAAGGCTAGCGGGATTGTTCTTGGGGAAAATAAGCACTATCTGGTCACCAGTCGACTTGGTAAATTGATGCGTGAATTCAAGATCGACAGTTTTCGCGATCTACTAACAGCAATTCAATCACTTCGAAA
>JAPHSO010000377.1 GCA_026193675.1 Gammaproteobacteria bacterium
CTGATTAACCCCATTGCAATGGAAGAGGGTCTACGTTTCGCGATTCGTGAAGGTGGACGTACCGTAGGTGCTGGTGTTGTTTCTAAGATTATTGAGTAACTAATATGACTAATCAGAAAATCCGTATCCGTCTCAAGTCGTTTGATCATCGTCTGATTGATCAATCTGCACGTGAGATTGTTGAGACTGCAAAGCGTACTGGCGCTCAGGTAAAGGGTCCAATCCCACTACCTACCAAAAAAGAGCGTTTTACCGTTTTGATCTCTCCTCACGTAAACAAGGATGCGCGTGATCAGTATGAACTGCGTACTCATAAACGTCTGATGGATATTGTTGAGCCAACAGATAAAACTGTAGATGCATTGATGAAACTTGATCTTGCAGCTGGAGTTGATGTTCAGATTAAACTGAACTAACAATTTTTGAGGAGGGTATGCCTCCTCGCGTTATCTCATCTCTATCCGTTTTGGAAAGGGATGAGGATTTTAAAATACTGTCAGTCAATCGAAATTGGCAGTAAATAGAGGTAATAAAAATGACAATAGGTGTTGTAGGTCGCAAGGCCGGAATGACACGCATCTTCACTGAAGATGGTGCGTCAATTCCTGTAACCGTGATCGAAGTAGAGCCTAACCGAGTGACTCAAGTCAAAAGTCTAGAGACTGATGGCTATAGTGCACTGCAGGTTACGGTAGGTAGTCGCAAGGCTAGCCGTGTAACCAAGCCAGCTGCTGGACACTATGCGAAAGCAGGTGTTGAAGCGGGTCGTGGTCTTTGGGAATTCCGTCTTGGCGAAGGTGAAGGCGAAGGTATCGAAACAGGTTCTGAGATCAAAGCTGACATCTTTGCAGATGGTCAGAAGATTGATGTGTCAGGAACCTCAATTGGTAAGGGTTTCGCTGGTGTTATCAAGCGTTACAACTTCCAAATGCAAGATGCAACTCACGGTAACTCACTCTCTCATCGTGCTCCTGGCTCTATCGGTCAGAACCAGACACCAGGTCGTGTCTTCAAGGGCAAGAAGATGGCTGGACACATGGGTAATAAGAAAGTTACTACTCAGAATCTGGAAGTGGTACGCGTTGATGTCGAGCGCAACCTTCTTCTCGTTAAAGGTGCGGTGCCAGGCCACAAAGGTGGTGATGTCATCGTAACTCCCGCTATGAAATTCAAGAATAAGGGGGCATAACGATGGAACTGAAACTTACTACTCAAACCGGTCGTGCCTCTACTAAGAGTGTCGAGCTCTCTGACGATCACTTCGCACGTGATTTCAACGAGTCGCTGATTCATCAGGTTGTTACTGCATATCTTGCTGGTGCTCGTGCTGGAACCAAAGCTTCGAAGAGTCGTTCAGATGTTCGCGGCGGTGGTGCTAAGCCATGGCGTCAGAAGGGTACTGGTCGTGCCCGTTCTGGTACTATCCGTAGCCCAATCTGGCGTAGCGGTGGTGTCACTTTCGCGGCAACTCCTCGTGACTACAGCCAGAAAGTTAACAAGAAGATGTATCGTGCAGCGATTCAATCGATCCTCTCAGAGCTGGTTCGTAAAGAGCGCCTGATTGTTGTTGATAAATTTGCACTCGAAGCGCCAAAGACCAAGCAACTTAATGAAAAGCTTAAGGCGCTCGGTGCAACCAACGTCCTGATTGTTACCGACGAAGTTGATGAGAACCTCTATCTCTCTTCGCGCAATCTAATTAATGTTGAGGCAGTTTCAAGCAAGCAGATTGACCCCGTTCGTCTGGTTGGCCATGAGAAAGTGATCATGACTGTTGCTGCAGTGAAAGCAATTGAGGAGGCACTCGCATGAATGAGAATCGTCTAATGCAGGTTCTTCTTGCGCCACACATCTCTGAAAAGAGTGCTAGTGCTGCGGATCAAAGTAACCAATATGTATTTAAAGTTACAACTGATTCAAATAAAGCTGAGATCAAAGGCGCTGTTGAGCTGATGTTCAAGGTTGATGTTGAAGATGTAAAAGTTGTTAACGTTAAGGGTAAGGTCAAGCGTCACGGGCAACGTCTCGGTAAGCGTAGCGACTGGAAGAAGGCGTATATTCGTCTTAAACAGGGCCAGGAAATCGACTTTGTCGGTTCCGCTAACTAGAGCGCAGGAGTAGAGTTATGGCTATTGTAAAATCAAAACCTACGTCACCGGGTCGCCGCTTTGTTGTTAAGGTCGTTAATCCTGACCTACACAAAGGTGCACCTCATGCTGCGCTTCTAGAAAAGAAGAGTAAGTCTGGTGGTCGTAATAACAATGGACGCATCACAACACGTCATCGTGGTGGTGGTCACAAACAGCACTACCGCGTAATCGATTTCAAGCGCACTAAAGATGGCATTCCAGCCACCGTTGAGCGTCTTGAGTACGATCCAAATCGCACTGCGAACATTGCACTGCTTAAGTATGCCGATGGTGAGCGTCGTTACATTATCGCTCCTAAAGGTCTGAAAGCTGGTGATCAGGTTCAGTCTGGCGCTGAGGCATCATACACCGCAGGCAACTCAATGCAGTTACGTGACATCCCAGTGGGAACCATCGTTCACTGTGTTGAACTGAAGCCCGGTAAGGGCGCACAGATTGGTCGTTCAGCTGGTGCTGCCATTCAATTTGTAGCCCGTGAAGGTGTTTATGCAACACTCAGACTACGTTCTGGTGAGATGCGTAAAGTTCCTGCGGAATGCCGTGCAACAATCGGTGAAGTAGGAAATGGCGAGCACAGCCTGCGCAAGCTTGGAAAAGCGGGTGCAACCAGATGGCGTGGTGTTCGTCCTACCGTCCGTGGTGTGGTTATGAACCCTGTCGATCACCCGCATGGTGGTGGTGAGGGACGTACCTCTGGTGGTCGTCATCCTGTAACTCCCTGGGGTGTTCCAACCAAGGGTTATAAGACTCGTAAGAACAAGCGCACCGATTCTCTCATCGTGCGTCGTCGCAACAAGAAGTAGGGTGAGAATCAATGCCAAGATCAATTAAAAAAGGTCCATTTATTGACCACCATCTCGCAAAGAAGGTGGCCGATGCAATTGAGACAAATAACCGTCGTCCCATTAAGACATGGTCACGCCGTTCAATGGTCATGCCAGATATGGTTGGTTTGACTATCGCTGTTCACAATGGTCGTCAACACATGCCTATTCTCATTAACGAGAATATGGTGGGTCACAAGTTGGGTGAGTTTGCTCCAACTCGTACCTACAAAGGCCACGTAGCTGATAAGAAGTCGAGGTAATCGTTATGGAAACAATGGCTAAATTGACCCATGCGCGTATCTCACCTCAAAAGGTGCGTCTGGTTGCCGACCAGGTTCGTGGGCTTAAAGTAGATAGTGCACTTGAGCTGCTCGCTTTCAGCAATAAGAAAGCTGCAACAATAGTGAAGAAGGTATTAGAGTCAGCAATCGCAAATGCCGAGCACAACGAAGGTGCCGACA
>JAPHSO010000208.1 GCA_026193675.1 Gammaproteobacteria bacterium
CATATGGGGGATTGGAGATAATCAGATTGAACTGTTCTGGTGCTCCACAAAGTTGAAGTGGCTCGAACCAGCTTCCCAAACGAAACTCAACATGGTTTAAACCAAGAGACTCTGCATTTTGACCAGCTATCTCCAGGGCGCTAGCTGAGGAGTCTGTGGCAATCACCTGAATTTGTGGGTGCTCTGAGGCAATTGCCAATGCAATCGCCCCGCTGCCGGTTCCCAGATCGGCCACTTTTACCGAACCATCCCCAGGGATCCGCTCAAGCGCCAGCTCAACCAATAGCTCAGTTTCGGGTCTAGGAATCAGCGTAGCCGGGCTCACTTTAAGGTCAAAGCTCCAGAAGGCTTGCCTGCCCACCAGATAGGCGACCGGCTCACCGGCTGCACGTTTTTCAATTAATCGTCTGAACCGGCTGCGACTCTCAGCCGAGATCTCGCGATCTGACCAGGTATAGAGGTAGGTGCGATTCTGCCCCAAAATAGAGGCCAGAATGATCTCTGCATCAATGCGCGCCGATTCACTCTGCGAAAGCTGTTTACTCGCCCACCCAATTAGCTCTGAAATAGTTGCCACAATGGGGCTCTCAGGTTGGTAACTACTCGCTTAGTGAGGCGAGCTGGTCAGCCTGATACTCGTTGATCAGCGGCTCAATCACCTGATCCATCTCTCCCTGCATCATATCCTCAAGCTTGTAGAGGGTCAGATTGATTCGGTGGTCGGTCACCCGTCCCTGAGGATAGTTGTAGGTTCGAATGCGTTCAGAGCGATCCCCGCTACCCACCAGAGATTTACGAGTCTGCGCCTGCTCCGCCTGCTGCTTCTCAACCTGGGCACTCAGTAGTCGTGCGGCCAGTACCGACATCGCGCGAGCCTTGTTCTTATGCTGGGAGCGCTCATCCTGACACTCAACCACCACGCCGGTAGGCAGGTGGGTGATGCGGATCGCAGAGTCGGTCTTGTTGACGTGCTGTCCACCGGCACCTGATGCACGGAAGGTATCGATACGCAGATCGGCAGGATTGAGATCGATCTCATCCAGCTCATCGGCCTCAGGCATAATTGCCACAGTACAGGCCGAGGTATGTACCCGTCCCTGTGACTCAGTCTCTGGAACGCGCTGTACCCGGTGAGCTCCCGACTCAAATTTGAGCCTGGAGTAGGCGCCTTGCCCCTCAATACGGGCCACCACCTCTTTAAATCCGCCATGTTCACCAAGATTCTCACTCATCAACTCGATCTTCCAACGACGCGATTCGGCATAACGTGAATACATCTTAAAGAGGTCGCCTGCGAAGATTGCCGCCTCGTCACCACCGGTGCCGGCACGAATCTCCAAAAAGACGTTTTTGTTATCGTTGGGATCTTTAGGCAGCAGCTGTTTCTGCAGCTCCAGTTCCAGCTCATCGCGACGTATTTTTGCATCTGAGAGCTCCTGAGATGCCATCTCACGCATCTCGGCATCATCCTCCTGCAGCATCTCATTGGCCCCTTCTATGTCATCAAGGGTCGCCTGATAGGCCTCGAAACAGTCTGTTACCGGCTTGAGCTGGGAATACTCCATCGAGAGTTCACGAAAACGGTTTTGATCGGCAATGGTGTCTGGATCGGCCAGAAGTGCATTGATCTCCTGTAGACGTTCAGAGAGGTTTTCCAGCTTGGCTACTATCGATGGTTTCATTAGGTCTCGTCACTCGCTTTCCCCTTTTGAGGAGAGGAGTTAAGTTGAAAAAGTTCACTCGCCGCATCAAGAAGTTCAACACGACCGTTATAGCCCGCTTCACGCATCTGTTCACAGGGCGTATGCAGCAGGCGATTGGTGAGCTGGCGGGCAAGCTCCTGTACAACCTGCTCAGGATCCTTGCCGCTCTGGAGTTGTCTCAGTGCAGTTTCCGTTGCCTGATTACGCATCTCTTCACCCGACTCACGAAACTCTCTAATCGCATCGACGGCATCCAGTGAGCGCATCCAGCCCAGGAAGTGAGTTACCTGATTGTCGATAATCTCTTCAGCCTGTTGTGCCGCCTCTTGTCGCGACTTAAGCCCTTCATCAATAATCTCTTTTAGATCATCGACGGTATAGAGATAGATATCATCGAGATTCCCCACCTCTGCCTCGATGTCTCGAGGAACCGCAATATCGACCATCATCATTGGACGGTGCTTGCGACGTTTTAGCGCACTTTCCACCGCCCCTTTTCCAAGGATTGGCAGTTGGCTTGCGGTCGAAGAGATCACAATGTCTGCCTCAAACAGATGATCGGGCAGCTCTGAAAGTGCAATTGCATACCCACCCAGTTCACTTGCCAGGGTGTGGGCCTTTTCAACAGTTCGGTTGGCAATAATCAGGCGGCCGATACCATTCTCATGCAGGTGACGCGCCACCAGTTCGATGGTCTCGCCTGCGCCAATCAATAGTGCAG
>JAPHSO010000157.1 GCA_026193675.1 Gammaproteobacteria bacterium
TGAAAACCTGTTTGTTGAACAGTGTAGTCGTTGTGATGACTGCATAAAGGCCTGCCCTACCCATATTCTTGAACGGGGTCGCGGCGGCTTTCCCCTGGTCAATTTTTCCAAAGGCGAATGTGAGTTTTGTGGTGACTGCCTCAATGCATGCAAACAGTCTGCTTTTGTCACCGACTGGGAAAGCCGATCACCATGGCAGGTGAAGGCATCCGCTACTGAATCGTGCATCACCTATAAAGGGGTGGTCTGCCGCACCTGTGGAGAGATGTGTGATGCGCGCGCCATACAGTTCAGCCCCAGGGTGGGCGGCGTATCGACACCAGAGTTTGACGATGAGCTCTGCAGCGGATGCGGGGCCTGTGTTGCGCCCTGTCCAAATAATTCAATCAAAATGACCTAAATCAAGGCAATGAACGGAATAAGAGTATATGAATAAGCTAATAGACTTAAAAACTATGGGGGTATAGATGAATATATGCGGAATATTGGTAAACGCCAAACCCGAAAATGTCGCAGCTGTGACAGAGCGGTTGGTGGCCATTCCAGGAATGGAGGTTCATGCGTCAAGTGATGAGGGCCAGATGGTGGTCACACTTGAGGAGTTTGAGGAGGATGCAACGGCGGAGAAAATGCTGGGTATCCAGAAAGTTGAGGGGGTGATCTCGGCATCGATGATCTACCACCACTATGAAGATGAGGCATTAGGCGAGGAGGTCGCACAATGAAGTTAACTAGACGTGATTTTGTAAAAAGCAATGCGATTGCAGCTACCGCATCGGTTGCCGGGATTACAATTCCGGGAATCAAGGATGCAATAGCGGCAGATGATGGCATTCGCTGGGACAAGGCAGCTTGCCGCTATTGCGGTACCGGCTGCTCTGTATTGATTGGAACCAAGGGAGATCGAGTGGTCGCTTCACAAGGTGATCCTGACGCACCCGTTAACAAAGGTCTTAACTGTATTAAGGGTTATTTCCTGCCGAAGATTCTCTATGGAAAGGATCGCCTGACCAAGCCTCTGCTTCGTAAGACCAATGGCAAGTATGACAAAAACGGCAAATTCGTTGAGGTCTCGTGGGATGAGGCATTCAAGACCATGGCCGAGAAGTGGGTTGAAGCGCGTAAGAAGGGCCCTAAGGGTATCGGAATGTTTGGCTCTGGTCAGTGGACCGTATGGGAAGGTTATGCCGCTCAGAAACTGCTGAAAGCCGGCTTCCGCTCTAACAGTCTTGAGCCTAACGCTCGTCACTGTATGGCTTCGGCGGTAGGTGCATTCATGCGTGGTTTTGGTATCGATGAGCCGATGGGTTGTTACGATGATCTTGAGCATGCCGATGTGTTCGTCCTATGGGGCGCCAACATGGCAGAGATGCATCCAATCCTCTGGTCGCGTCTCACCGATACGCGTCTGACTAAGAAGGGTTGTGAAGTACATGTGCTTTCCACCTATGAGCATCGCTGCTTTGAGCTCTCTGATAACAGCATGGTATTTGAGCCTCAAACTGATTTGGCAATTGCCAACTACATTGCCAACTACATCATTGAGAACAAAGCCTACGATAAGTCGTTCCTCGATAAGCATGTGAACTTCAATCAGACCACAACCGACATCGGTTACGGCCTGCGTGATAGCCATCCTGCACAGAAGGCGGCAAAGAATCCTAACGTGGGCAAATTCAACAAGATCAGCTTTGACGAATATGCCAAGTCGGTCGCACCCTATACGTTAGAGAAGGCGAGCAAGATGTCTAAAGTGCCTAAGAAGGCGCTGCTTAAACTGGCTAAGGCCTATGCCGATCCTAAAAAGAAGGTCACTTCGTTCTGGACCATGGGTATGAACCAACACACTCGTGGTGTCTGGATGAACGGCCTGGTCTATAACATCCATCTACTGATGGGTAAGATCTCAGAGCCTGGCAACAGCCCATTCTCGCTCACCGGTCAGCCATCTGCCTGTGGTACTGCACGTGAGGTAGGTACCTTTACCCACCGTCTGCCTGCAGACCTGGTGGTTGCTAAAGATGCCCACTGTAATTTTGCTGAGAAGGTTTGGAAACTACCTCAAGGCACTATTCCAAGGGCAAATGGTAAATCAAACAAGGTAGACCAGACTGATATCAGCGGTAAGCCTATGGGCAAAACCCTAATCCATGCAGTGGCGATGCACCGTGCGCTTAAAGATGAAAAGATGAACACCTTCTGGGTGATGTGTAACAACAACATGCAGGCTGCAGCCAACATGAACGAGGAGTCACTCCCCGGTTGGCGTTCTTCGAAGAACTTCATCACTGTATCGGATCCCTACCCCACAGTATCGGCACAGGCTGCTGATCTGATTCTCCCCACCGCAATGTGGATTGAGAAGGAGGGTGCCTACGGTAATGCTGAGCGTCGTACCCAGTTCTGGCGTCAACAGACCAATGCACCGGGTGAGGCAAAATCGGATCTGTGGCAGGTTATGGAGTTTGCCAAGTACGTTAAGGTTGAAGATGTCTGGCCTACAGACCTGATTGCCAAGGCGCCAGAGTACAAGGGAAAAACCCTTTATGAGGTGCTCTACACCAACGGTCAGATCGACAAGTTCCCTAAAGAGCAGGTCACTGATGATCGGGGCAACACCTATAACAATGACGAGATGGAGGACTTCGGTTACTACGTACAGAAAGGTCTATTCGAAGAGTACCGCATGTTCAACTCCGCCGCGGGTGTTCCCAAGAAGGGGCATGAGATGGCCGAGTTTGGCGCATACCATAAGGCGCGCGGAATGCGCTGGCCTGTTATCGATGGTAAGGAGACGCTATGGCGCTTCCGCGAAGGCTATGATGCCCATGTACCTAAAGGTGCCGGCGTTAAGTTCTATGGTAAGCCTGATGGTAAAGCGGCGATTATCTCTGCACCTTATGAGCCGGCGGCTGAGAGTCCAGACAAAGAGTTCGATATGTGGCTCTGTACCGGCCGTGTTCTAGAACACTGGCACTCAGGTTCTATGACACGTCGTGTCCCGGAACTCTATCGTGCAGTGCCTGATGCGCTGGTCTATATGCACCCCAAAGATGCCAAGAAACGCAGACTGCGTGATGGCAGCAAGGTGAAGGTGGTCTCCCGTCGTGGTGAGATTGTCTCTCGTGTATCGACTCGCGGCCGTAACAAGCCACCTCAAGGTCTGGTCTTTGTACCCTGGTTCGACGCTGGTCGTCTAATCAACAAGGTGACCCTCGACGCCACTGATCCACTCTCGAAAGAGACGGATTATAAGAAGTGCGCCGTCAAGATCGTGAAGGCTTAGGTTGAAGACTCTTCTATAGATAGATGATGAAAGCGTAGCAAGATGGCCCATAGCGACGAAAAGAGTCAATCCGGTGGAAAGGGGTCTGCAGTGAGCAGACGCCGCTTCCTCTCCGATGTAGCCCGTACCGCATGCGGTGTCGGTCTACTCGGTATGGGGATTGGTCTCTATTCACGCCAGGCTGTTTCGTTACCCGCGCTAGCACTGCGTCCACCCGGAGCACTGCCCGAGAAAGATTTTCTTTCGGCATGTACCCGTTGTGGTCTCTGTGTAAGAGATTGTCCCTATGACATTCTCAAGCTGGCAGAGCTGGGTGAGGAGGTTGCACTGGGTACCCCATATTTCACCGCTAGGAAGGCGGGATGTGAGATGTGTGAGGATATCCCCTGTGTGCCTGTCTGCCCTACTGGAGCACTCGATCACGACCTGACTGACATCAATGAATCCCGTATGGGGCTCGCGGTGTTGTCAGACCAGGAGACATGCGTCGCATTTCTCGGTCTACGTTGTGAGGTCTGCTACAACATCTGTCCGGTGCGCGGCAAAGCGATCACCATTGAGAGAAAGCACAACATTCGTTCAGGCAAACATGCCCTCTTTATTCCGGTTGTTCACTCCGATAGCTGTACCGGTTGTGGCAAGTGTGAAGAGGCATGCATCACCGATAAGGCATCGATAAAGATCTTTCCCACCGAGCTCGCTAAGGGCAAGTTGGGGGAACACTATCGTGTAGGTTGGGAAGAGAAGGCGCGGGCTGGTGAATCACTGGTTACGCCTGATCAAGAGCACATCTACAACCTGCCTGAAGGTCAGAGTTATGACCACGGTGGTGAGGGTTTGATCATGGAGGAGTCTCAGGACTCACCATTCTCATCTAACCCTCTTGATACTCTGAACAGAGGCTTTTAGAGATGACTATGAAACTAAACTCGCGACCCGGTGTTGAGGCGGTAGCAACCAAAGGCTTTTTCCAGGCCTACAAATGGTTGCTGCTGCGTCGCCTGAGTCAGCTTTCAATCCTGGGACTATTCCTCCTGGGACCGTTAGCGGGCGTCTGGTTGATTAAGGGAAATCTCGCATCAAGTCTGGTCCTTGATACCGTACCGTTAACTGAGCCAATGCTGGTGATGCAGATGTTTGCTGCCGGCTTTATTCCTCTCAGTACGGCACTGTGGGGGGCACTGTTTGTTGTCGCTTTCTATCTTGTGGTGGGAGGACGCACCTACTGCTCCTGGGTCTGCCCGGTCAACATCGTTACCGATAGCGCCGCCTGGTTACGTGAACGTTTGGGAATTGCTGCCTCAAGCAGCTTTCCACGCAATACACGTTACTGGATGCTCGCACTGGTGATGCTGTTAGCTGCAGTCACAGGGACTATGGCCTATGAGGTGGTTAATCCGGTACCGATGTTACATCGTGGCATCATCTTCGGGATTGGCCTCTCATGGAGCGTCATCATCGCCATCTTCCTGTTTGATCTTTTTATAGCGCGCAAAGGGTGGTGTGGACACATCTGCCCCATGGGTGGGCTCTACGGGATCATCGGAAAGATCAGTCCTCTGCGGGTTCGTGCCGACAGGCGCGAGATGTGTGATGACTGCATGGAGTGTTTTGTGGTTTGTCCAGAACCTCATGTGATCAAGCCTGCGCTTAAGGGTGCTGATATGGGCAACGGTCCTGTCATCACCGCTGGCGAGTGCACCAACTGCGGACGCTGCATCGATATCTGTGCAGAAGAGGTCTTCAACTTCGGATACCGTTTTAACAATCAGAGTAAGGAGTCCTCATGACTTCTACCAATACAATGAACCAAGTTTTCAATTTATTCCTAATGGAGGATGTAATAATGAAAAAATTTATCTTAACCCTTATAGCAGGTATGGCGATGCTATTTGGTCTCTCTGCAACGGCAGTGGCGGCTGAAGATATCGCATCTTTGAGAGGTGATCATGACCTCAACAAAGGCGCCAAGATGTTCAACAACCATAAAGTGATGAAATCGAAGGGTGGCTTTGAGCGTAGTTACGAGCTGCAACCACCGATGATTCCTCACTCAATTGAGAAGGACAAAATCACTCTCAAAAACAACACCTGTATGAAGTGCCACAGCGCTAAAAACTATGAGAAAGAGAAGGCACCTAAAGTTGGTGATAGCCACTTTAAAGATAGAGATGGCAAAGTACTTAAAACAGTATCTGCACGTCGCTACTTCTGTAATCAGTGTCATGCTCTTCAGGTAGATGCCTCGCCACTGATCGACAATAACTTCTAGAGGATAACCTCCTGGAGTAAATTGAGCAGGGGGAGTATTTCACTCCCCCGCTAATAATTTTTATAATCAGCAGTTCAAGCAAATTTTTTTATTTATAGGAGCAGTTTCCTGTGCAACGTTCGGTCATTTCAGTTTTAGCAATAGGTATTGTGATAGGTGTCATCGGTTGGGGTGGATTCAACTGGACACTTGAGTTAACCAACACTGAGGAGTTCTGTATCTCATGTCATGAGATGGAGGCTAATGTCTATCAGGAGCTGCAGGAGACTGTTCACTGGAGCAATCGTACCGGTGTTCGTGCCACCTGTCCCGATTGCCACGTCCCCAAAGAGTGGGTTCATAAAATCGTTCGTAAGATCAAGGCATCGAACGAGCTATGGCATAAGATGTTAGGAACTATCGATACCTCAGAGAAGTTTGAAGAGTATCGTTTGACCATGGCGATGAGCGAATGGAAGCGGATGAAATCGACCGACTCACGAGAGTGCCGTAACTGTCACCAGTTCAAATCGATGAACCTGGAGAAGCAGGATGAACGTAGTGCTGAGCGCCATGATCCACATGTTTGGGAAGAGATGGATGGTCTAGAGCCCACTAAGACCTGTATCGACTGTCATAAGGGTATCGCCCATCA
>JAPHSO010000289.1 GCA_026193675.1 Gammaproteobacteria bacterium
CCAGCACTTGCATATCCATCAACAAGCAGCGCTCTACCTAGTCTGAGGGTTTGATCATTGGTTCCTGAAAGGGCATTTCCACTACCTAGTTCAGAATCGGTAGAGAATCCGAGATGTTGGCTAAAGTTAGTTTGGGTAAGAGTTCCAGAGATGGCATCACTATCGAGGGCCGCTAAATTTAATCGAACATCCGCATCGAAAGGATTAACCGTATCGTTATCAGCAGGTTTGGAGTAGCTGAAGTTCAGACCACTGTGTAGGGTTAAAGTCATCTGTCCATTTACATTAGTGGTATCACCAAAGTTTATAGCAGATCCAGGGGCAGTGAGTATGATGGCTCCGCCGCCACTATCTGTTGCACCGGCAAGATCTGTATAGGTTGGGGTGATGCCTGCTCCAAGTTTCCAGTAACTGCCCTCATAGTTTTGGGTCACTGTTGTGCCATCAGCAGCTACAGCCTGGATGGTGACACTTGGGGCCGTGCCATAGGTAAAGTTTTGCCCCAAATAGGTAAAGGTTCCAGAGACAGCCTCAGTAAAGTTCGGATTGTTATTGAGGGTGATGACAAAGCTATCGGGAGTAAATCGTCCTACATCAAAGGCGGTTGTGGTGATATCGGCTGCAGCATCACCGAGATAGTTGTTATGAGTTACCGCGATATCGATTACACCGACATCAGACCAACTCATTGTGTGGGTCGCAACGCCTGCAGTAAATGTGGGTGAGGCAGGGCCAACCGGTGTAGTAGACAAACCGACCTGATCATATATTGAAACATCGAGAGCTACACTGGAGAAATTTGGGGTAACACCATTGCCACTTAAATTGCTCCGTTCATCTGGGATACCGTCATTACCAGGGAGGCCGGTGGCGTTTATGGTTTGGTCATCTGCTGCTTCCCACAATACTGATCTGATAGTTAATGGGAAGTTGGTTCCCGCAGTGGTAAAGACAGATCCGGTCGCATCGGTCGCATAACTTGGGTCACCATCTGAACCATCGAGAGCACCATTGTCTCCCCAGTCAGCAGCACGTTGAGCACCAGAACCTGTATCAAAATCGAGATCATAACCAAAAGGTCTCGTCACAAAGGCATTGCTGCTGCCGGAAATGGTCAGTGCTGGGCTTGCGATATCTTTACTGGCATTAAGTGTAATTTGCCCTGCATCGCTATAGATAAAAGAGAGAGGTGCAATGCCATTGGCATCAAATACAAGATCAACGGCTGTATCGGCAGTTGTATCTCCATTGTTGTGGCGTGCCAGTGTGACCGCTGTACCAGAGCTATAGGTCGACTCGGGTGAGAGGTTCACCAGATCTGAGCCACTACAGGTTGCAGGGCTGTTGCATTCATAACCGAAGTTAACACTGGCCGTTTGGCTCACAAAGACCGGCTGGCACTCCCCGCTGGAGGTATCGGTACGAATAGGCTGCAGGCCTATCGTTTGCGCTGCTGGAGCAGTCGATGACGGCTTGCCAGCGATCTGGGTACCGATGGTGATGGCACTGCTGGTAGAGGTGTCGACAAAACGGAAAGCAGTATCTGTAAAGTCAATAGAGGGATCTTCGGCATCTTTACCATTGCCATTATTGCCATCATCAACCTCTGTGATGGAGCCGTCTGTGACATCAATATCGATCCCTGTTTCCGCTGTGGTTTGGCTGTACCAGAGTTCGACAAAATTCTCAGAACCACTAAAGGTATATTGATCGGGTGCAGTGAAACTACCCCCGCCACTCTTGAGAGACCAAGACTCTGTACCTGGATTGGCAGATGTGGTTGAAAGGGTAATCGTTGTGGTGTTGGAGGGTGTCTCAGTAGAATGAGTGCTGCTATGGGCGGTGATTGTTACTGCAGTTGCTTCACAGGTGACGCCGTCACCGCTGTGACTTATTGCGTAATGATCAAAACAGGATGCAGTACCGCCAAGACCGGCCCCAGGAATCAGGCTGCTGGAGAGGGTTGTAGAACAGCTACCACTACTCCCTGATGTCGCTCCGTAAGCACCGAAATAGACCCCACCATTATAGGTGTCACCATTTGCACCTCCAGATGCAGTACAGCTGGCAGTTGCCCCCGAGGTGATCGCTATGCCACCGCCTCCGCCTCCACCAGGTCCATGAGGAGCGGAGGAATACCCGGTTGCAGGAACCAGATTTGAACCACCTGTTCCGCCCTGTACGTCAATGGTTACACCGGCCATACCCGATCCGGCGCTGATGAGTACTGCACCACCAGCTCCTGCGCCGCCACTCCCATCGTTACCGATGCTGCTGTCGCCGTCACTGCCCTTTGCGCTAAAGGTGGCCGTGCCACTCATAGTGCCGGCTCGTATCATGATGATGCCTCCTCCCGCTGCGCCACTGGAGCACATACCGTTGATAGTGGCACAGTCACCGGAGCCGGTAATATTATTTGCGGTTGCAGAGCCACCGCCACCACCAAGTGTGAGCTTGGTTGCGCCGAGGCCGCTTACAGCTTTGCCACCAAATCCACCAGTACTACCACCGGGATTCACGGTTGAGGCGAGAGCGGCATATCCACAACCGTAATAGGGGGGCGTACTATTGTTGCCGGGACACCAGCCGATACCGCCCATCCCGCCATCACCACCATTGGCTCCGCCACCGCCGCCAGCGTTTTGATCGTTATTGGGCGGATTTCGATCAGTGGCACCTCCGCCGGCATTACCTGGGGCTCCCCGGGCGCGGCTACCAAAGGGGTAACCTTCACCATCAGGGTTGAGGGTGAGTTGATCGGGAGCAGTGAAGAGTTGATAGGGGGTACCGGCAATCCCCTCTCCTTTGGATCCATTCGCATTATTACTCAATGCTGGTGTGCGGTAGTCTGTATAGCTGCCAGAACCGCTGGTATAGGTACGAATGCCGCCGCCGCGAAAGCCCATGCCATCTACATCAATATTGGCACCATTGAGAGCAAGATTGCCGGTTACATCAAATGCCAACACACCACCGGTACTGCCATCCCATGCCTCAGCAATCACAGGCACTAGTGTGTAGCTGGCAAAGGTCGGGATGCGGATTACCTGGAAGGTTTTCTGGCCACTGGTGCCGGTTGCACCCGCCTGGGTATAGTCATTAGTCAATCCACAGGTGACGGTCAATGTGCCGCCAGTGAGAGGAACGTTGTTACTGGCAACAACATATTCATATGATCCAGCACCTCCAGCAACAGATACTCCACTAGCCGGATCGCCGCTAACACCATCGCCATATGAAGATGTGTTGGTGTTATTGATGGTCGCATCCTGCATCTGAATGATCAGTAGGACGTCGCCACTGCTAATGGAGGTAGAGGCGCCATTGGCCGCACCAAGAACTATGGATGTGGAGCCGGATGTGACACTACTGCTGCCAGGGTAGTAGGTATTAAGAACCGTTGCCGGTTTGTTAACGGTATAAACCTCGCCAGTAAAGTCACCATTACCAAGCCCAACACCGCCAAGAGGTCGGCTACTTCCATCAATGATGGAGTCATTATCGCCAAGATTAAGACCAAGCGTGCCATTACCAATCCCACTATTGACCGTTACTGTCCGACTGGTTCCGCTGCCGGTAACGGAAGTGATTGTTGCGCCACTAATACCACCCGCCATAGCAAGGGAAAAGTCGGTGATATCGACTCCTGTGACAGATACACTAAAAGTTACTGTCCATGAAAGAGTAGAGAGTGTGGTTGGATTTGCCTGATCTCGAGCAATGGAGGTGACTATAGGATACGAACTACATTGTGCGTGAAATGGACTACATGTCCCACTAACAGTGGTCGTTACTGGAATTGTTAGTGTATCGGCTGCGGTAACATCCCCAACGTAACTACTGCTATCACCAAACTGGATATCATCGTCTGCAGTGACATTTCCTACTACAGTTGCTGTATCCCCGATGGTGAGATCGTCCTGAGCATAGATGTCACCGGTGATTGTTGCATCATTTCCAATAGAAACATCATCACCATTAGCAGCTATATCGCCAATTATTGTCGCATTATCTCCTATGCGTACATCGTCACCTGCACTTAAATTACCTATGATTGTAACGCCATCACCTAATACGATATCGCGAGTACTTCCTGTAGTGGTCAGGTTACCGGTGAAGTTACTGTTACTCCCAATACTTATAGCTCTTGCGGCAACAATGTTAAATGCAAAACCGTTTACATTTACCTGTAGGCCTGTTCCGGTAGTAAATCCGCGATTGATATTTAATGTGACATCTGCGGTTAGATTGATGGTGTCGTTGTTGCCAAGATTTACATTACTGCTACAGAAGTATGCAGGACCTCCTCCCGAACAGCTGCTGAAGGGCCCGCTTCCAAGAGCGGCAGGTAGTGAGTAGGTAGCAGCATGAACCAAGGGTGACAGCAATAAGAACAACAAAGCTGAGCTTAATTGAGGCACGTTCCTTTTTAAAAGCTTCATCATTGATTTGATTTCAACGCTTAGTAATCTCACATGTTTTCCTTATTGGATTTTTTAGCCTTTCGGCATCCCAACAGGCTAAGTATGGTCAAGACTAACAAAAAAAGGGTGATCCAGTCAGCACTATTGGGCTGCTGCTCTATCCGCTGGGATGCGCTACCTCCCAGATATATCGTCAAAAAGAGAAAAAAGATGAAGCCAACATAGGGAACAAAGCCTTTTTTTTTGGCAAACCAGTAGCCCTGAACGATGGCGAACAGGGCAAACAGGTAGGTGATGAGCTGGGCAATGAGAGGATAGGTGTCGAAGTTGAGCTGTAGCAGCCGGAACTGTTCACCCTGTATCAGCGTCATCAAACCGAGGGTGATCCACAACATGCCGATGCCGCGGCAGTTACCGCCTCGGAGCAGGAATGATTGTCTTCTTCTCGGAGTCATTGTTTTGCCAATCGTTTTATTAAAGTTAACAGCGCCAATTTAACTAATATAGTTCAATTGGATCGACATCGAGCGACCAGCGTACCTTGCGCCCACTCTTCTCTTTTTCCAGCAACGGTAACCATCGACTCAGAAACTGGTGTAGTGCCGCCCGGTCATTGGATTGCACCAGCAACTGGGTGCGGTGTCGTCCCGCCCGGCGTGGCATTGGTGCCGGAATGGGGCCGAGCAACAGTATGTTGGGATCAATCGCATTGCCCTGCTGGCGCATGATCTCCAGAAAGTGCATTTGCGGCTCCTGTTCAATCGCCTCTGCTCTTAACAGGGCGAGATAGCTAAATGGCGGAAAACCACTCTGTTCACGTTCATAGAGAAGCTGTTTGGCACAGGTGGAATAGTCTCCGCTCTGGATCTGCATCAGCAGGGGGTGATCTGGCGCATGGGTCTGGATCACCACATTGCCCGGCTTTTCGGCACGCCCTGCTCTACCGGCAACCTGATTGATCTGCTGCACCATCCGTTCACTGGCACGAAAATCGACACTAAAGATTCCGCCATCAGCATTGATAATGCCGACCAGAGTGACATTGGGGAAATGGTGCCCCTTTGCGAGCATCTGGGTACCGATGAGGATCTGGTTCTTGCCATCTTTGGCGCGGTTGATGAGATCTTCAAAGGCCGATTTGCGCCGCGTGGTATCCCGGTCGATACGCAGAATTTCGCTCTCTGGGAAGTGGTTGAGCAGCGCCTGCTCCAACCGCTCTGTCCCCTCTCCCACCGGATGCATATTTTCACTCTGACAACTTGGGCACTGAGTGGGTGTATGCGCCTCAAGACCACAGTGGTGGCAGCGTAGACGATGGAGGCCGGCATAGAGGGTCATGAGTGAATCGCAGCGGTGGCAGTTGGCGCTCCAGCCACAGTCGTAACAGAGCAGTGCCGGGGCAAATCCACGTCGGTTGAGAAAGATCAGCACCTGGTTGTCCGCCTCCAGTTCACGTCTGATCGCCTTCAATAGTGGCTGTGAGAGACCATCGGTCACCCGATGATGGCGCACATCCAGCAGATGGATTTTCGGAGGCATCGCCCCACCGGCCCGCTCGGTCAGTTTGAGATGGCTATAGCGCCCCTCTCTGGCGTGGTACAACGTCTCAATAGAGGGGGTTCCACTTCCCAGCACAATAGGGATCTGCTCCAGATGGGCTCGTTTCACCGCCACATCCCGTGCGGAGTAGCGAAAGCCGTCCTGCTGCTTAAAAGATGGATCATGCTCCTCATCGACGATGATCATCCCCAGATTTTCAAAAGGGGTGAATATTGCTGAGCGGGTACCAATCAGTAGTTGAATATCACCCGCTTTCGCGGCAAGCCAGGTCTGTAAACGCTCACCATCGGCTAGCCCCGAGTGGAGCAGGCCGATAGAGCAGGAGAGGCGTTCCTGGAAGCGCTCCACCAGTTGAGGGGTGAGGCCAATCTCAGGAACCAGGACCAGCACCGCCCTTCCGGCCTCCAGCACAGGGGCCATCGCCTGCAGATAGACCTCTGTCTTACCGCTGCCGGTTACACCATCAAGCAGGTGTGCCTGAAAACTGCCCCGGCTCCCGATGATCTCAGTGACCGCGCTTTGCTGCTCACTGTTGAGTGAATGGGGTGAGGGCGTTACTGAGAGAGCCTGTTGTGGTGGCGGGCACTGCTCAATTAACCCGAGCTCCTCAAGTCTCTTCAGAGGAGCGCTGTGATTTTCGACCTCTAATTTAATCAGTGATGCTGCGATGGGATGATCTGCAGTCTTAAGCAGCTGGAACAGCTCAAGCTGTTTAGGGGCACGCTTGAGTGATTGAGGATCAATGTTTCGCCCCTCTTCGCTGAGAAGCCAAAAGGGTTCGGGTCGATAGCGAGGCTCTTTTCCCTGCTTAAGCAGTACCGGCATTGCTGAGGCAAAGACCTCACCAATAGGATGATGGTAGTAGCCCGAGGCCCAGGCGATCAGTTTGAAGAGTGTTTTGTTCCAAAGGGGCTCTGAATCGAGCTGGGCTATGGCAGGCTTGAGTCTGTTTAGTGGAAATTCACTCTCTGAGGCAACCTCGATGAGCAGACCAATTTTTTTGCTGCGCCCAAAGGGAATTTTAATCCGTTGACCGGGTTGAAAGTTACCGCCATCCACAGGAGGGAGATAATCAAAAAGTGAGCGCAGAGGAGAGGGTACTGCGATGCGTAAAATGGTCAAATTCATGGGGTAAAGTTTACCCTAAGTTAGCCTTCAATTCTGAGTTGTTGGGTTACCAAGATCGCCTAACTATCTGTTGTTACTAGCATTGATAAGTTATCCACAAAAACTGTGGATAACTTTGTGGATAAAACCACTATTTGGGGAGCGATCCTACGCTATAGCGTCAATTGTGTCAGTTTGGTTACAATTTAATCACTTAACTTAGCCCATTAAAATCAATGAGTTACAAATTTTAGTGTTTGCTAATGAACTTATCTGACTAAAATTGAAGGGTATTGTAAAAAAATAGAAAAATCGGTGGATAAAAGCCAATATGACTCTTGTGTTACAAGAAATCTTCTGTTATCGGCGTCTCTTGGTCACTGAAAGAGTGAGGCCCATATTGGCCTGTTTGACGATATAGGAGAAGTTCTCGTAGGAGTCGTGATCGATCTCACGATCGCTGATGGCGCGATCGGCGTAAAAGATACCGATTGAGCGGCCATTAATGACGATTGGAGCCACCAGAAAAGGCTTCTTACCGATGACGCCGGTCACCCCGGTGGGGAGAAATGGTGAAAGCTCCGGTTTTTTGTCGACATCGACCACATAACAGGCCTCGCGCTCAAGAATGAGGAAGAAGATATTTTTCTCTTTGGGATCACTTAAAAACTGAAATCTATCGTTCAGGTCGACGTTTCCATGACCAAAAGCGGTCTTGGCGCGTAGACCTTTACGATCGGGGGTTAGCAGTGCAAACAGGGCGCGATCGGTACCGACGCCGCGATAGATCCCCTCAAGCACCAGCTCCATAATCACATTGAAGTCGGGCTTCTCCTCAATCTGCTGCGAGAGTTCACGCAAAATTTTCAGCTGCAGGGCGCCATCGGGCTCGGGGAATTTTGGTGGCAGCTCAATCTCATCTTCAAACAGCTCCTCATCATCCTCTTCATCCCAATCCAGATCGGCCTTGGGTACAGGTATAATTTTAGCCGACTTGCCGGCCCCCAGATTGCGGGCCAGTCCAGAGGCCGTTTTGGCGTTGGTGTGAAGCATCTCCAGCACCTGGTCGGTACTCAGGCTCATCGATTTGCCAATCTCGGAGATCAGATCACGCATATCCTTGGAGCGCCAACCCTTCTTTTCAGCAACAGTCGATACCTTATAGGCGAGCTCAATGGTTTTTTTGCGATGACTGGTACTGCTTTTTCGATCTGGATCAGCGATGTTCCATTCACTGCGAAGTTTATCGCCGAGCTGATCGAGTCGGAATCCGAGAAGTTCATCCTGTGCCGACTCCTCTGTGTAGCCGGGAGAGTTCATCAGGTCAATCAGTTGCTCACCAACTGGGCCACTGAAGCTCCAAAAGACCAGATCGCCAATCTTGTTTAGCAGGGTCTCAATAAAGACCTCTTCAGGCGAATCATCATCGGTCAGCTCTGCCAACGACTTTGCCTGGGTGGCTGCATGAATTGAGCGGGCCAGTTCACTGATCAGTTGCCCCTTGTTCTTACCCTTAACCAGGGTTTCGACCAGGGCTACGGCAAGGCTGATATCGCGCACAGTATTAAAGCCGATGGAGATAACGGCACGGCTTACGGTGCTGACATGAATATTTTGTGGATTAAAGTAGATGCTGTTGGCGACCTTGATCACCTTGGCAGTCATCGAGACGTCCCGCAAAATAACGTGGGCGAGATCGGAGGCGGAGGAGATCTCCCCTTCGGTCACCTTCACAATATCCTGGATCGCTTGACCAAATGAGGGCATCTCCTCGTTTTTTATGCGATCAACCCACTGGGTCAGTTCCTTCTTGGTATTACCCGACATCTCTAAATAGTTCACTCATTAATAGGTAACAGCGATAATAACCGATAATTGGGTCAGTGGAAGGGGCTCAACGAACTGTTTAGGATAAAGTGTAATGTTATTGATATATAAAGAGATATAACCGGATAAAAGATGGGTCTTTGGGAAGAGCTTTCAACAGCAATCGGCCAGGCGACAGGAGCGCCGTTTAACGCAGAGCAGAGGAGCGGTGTGGGTGGTGGCTGTATCAACAGCGCCTTTCGAATTGGCGATGGCTCCCGCCGTTATTTTGTGAAGCTCAA
This sequence comes from Gammaproteobacteria bacterium, assembly GCA_026193675.1. Classification (GTDB taxonomy): domain Bacteria; phylum Pseudomonadota; class Gammaproteobacteria; order Thiohalomonadales; family Thiohalomonadaceae; genus JAOTST01. The sequence continues at coordinate 9,200 of JAPHSO010000289.1, forward strand.
TAGCACGAACAACCGATCGATGTTTGAGGCCGAATTTGCAGGGCTGCAGGAGTTGGCCAGCTGTGGTGCTATCCGGATTCCTGAACCGATTATTTCGGGTGTGGCTGCGGGACAGGCCTATCTGGTGACAGAGAATATCAGTATGGGAGGCACTGGCGATCCGGCCCAGTTTGGTCGACAGCTGGCGCAGATGCATCAGAGCCATGCCCCACAATTTGGTTGGTATCGGGATAACACCATCGGCGCCACACCCCAGTTGAATGATCAGGAGGATGACTGGATCATCTTTCTGCAGCGGCACCGTTTTGGTTATCAGCTACAGCTGGCCCATAAAAGGGGAGATGGTCGCAGAATTTATGAGCTGGGCCAGCGCCTGGTCGAGGTGTTGGGACATTTTTTTAGTGATTACCGGCCGGCACCCTCCCTGCTCCATGGCGATCTCTGGTCGGGTAACTACGCCTACAGCGACCAGGGCGAGGCGGTGATCTTTGATCCGGCGGTCTATTATGGAGATCGTGAGGCCGATATCGCTATGACAGAGCTGTTTGGTGGCTTTAGTCCCAGGTTTTATGATGGCTATCAAGAGTTGCTTCCGCTCGATAGTGGCTATTCGGTGCGTAAAAAGCTCTATAATCTCTACCACATTATTAACCACTTCAATCTCTTCGGTGGTGGCTATGGGCCACAGGCTGAGGGGATGATTCAACAACTGATGAGTGAGATTCGGTAGTCCAGATCGATGCAGAAGAGAGAGACTGTCCCATTACATTTCTTTAGCCCAGCCTTTTGGCCCACCTGGTTGGCTCTTGGATTTTTGCGCCTGATATCTATCCTGCCCAACGGTTTTAGAGAATCTATAGGCCGTGGTCTAGGTCGCATACTGCTAAAAAATAATCACAAACGTGCCGAAATTGTAAAACTCAATCTTGAGTGGGCCTTTCCTGAACTAACCACGCAGCAGAGGGAAGAGTTGGAGTTGGAGTACTACGCCTACTCGGGTCAGATGCTCATCGATTATGGTTTCTGCTGGTGGTCATCGGCATCGCGCTTTGAGCAGAATGTGGAGATTGAGGGGCTGGAGAGAATAAAACAGTTACTCGAACAGGGAGAGAAGGTGATCCTCGCTACCGGTCATCCACTGGCTCTCGATATTGGTGGGGTTGGCATCTCACAACAACTGCCATTGGTCACCTATGCCAATCGAATGCGTAACCCGCTGGTGCAATGGATGATGGAGCGCGGCCGACGCCGTTTCGGGATGGAGCTGCTACAGCGTGAGTCGGGGATGCGACCCTTGATCAAATCGATTAAAAGTGGCCGTCTGCTCTACTATGTGATCGATGAAGATATGGAGGAGCATAGTGTATTTGCCCCCTACTTTGGTGTCGCTAAGTCGACGCTCACCGTACCGGCACGAGTTGCAAAGATGACCGGAGCCAGGGTCGCCTCCTGCTACACCTTCCATGATCAACAGCGAGGTAAATATGTGATCAGAATCGGTGAGGTGATGACAGGATTTCCAAGTGGCGATGATCTAGCTGACGCGACTACGGTAAATGCTGAACTTGAGAAGGGGATCCGCGACTATCCGAGCCAATATATGTGGTCACAGCGTCTCTTTAAAACGCGTCCGGATGGTTCTCCCCCTCCCTACACCATGGTTGGCAATCCAGGATCTGGCCCGCGCCCGCGCCCAGAGAGCGAAAGCTAATTAATATCCTTTAATAAACTTCAGGCTCACCTTCAGGGCGAGTTCGAAATCGTTTGTAGCTCCACTGATAGAGCTCAGGATCATTGCGTACCACCTTTTCAGTCTCGCGATTAAACGCAGTAATAATCTCTTCAGTGCTCTTGTCGGCACTGATATCGGCAATGGTATAAAAAGAGAGATCATAGCCACGCCCCCACCCTCTCCGTCTAGCGACGGACATCACCACCCTGGCGTCACTCTTCTGTACCAGTCGAGCCAGCAGGGTTGGTGTGTAGGCGGGGTGTCCAAAAAA
>JAPHSO010000367.1 GCA_026193675.1 Gammaproteobacteria bacterium
CAAACGTTCCCTGAATTTCTCCAACATATCCGTTCAATCCGGATGTACCCGGATCAAATCCATTGGTCGCATCGATTGCTACTCCATTGCCTGTAAGGTCGTTAAGAGGGATAGATAGAGGGCCACTGAGCGAGTATGCGCTAATTGTGCCTGTTGCTGGAGTAGTAACACTCAAATTGAGATCTGTGACAGTTTGGCTACCAAAATCAATTTGCATACTAAGTGAATTTAGAGAGCCTGTAGCACCGTTTTGATCGGTTGGTGCAGTTCCAGTTGGACTGTAGTAATAGACCACTCCAGTAAGATTTTGTAGAACCGCTGCTGGCGTCACATTGTCACTATAGATGTAGTGAAAATCACCCATAGTGGTATCGGGTATGCCATTTTCAGTGATAACGTAACTACCACTCCAGCGTCCCCAGTTCACGCCGATTGTTGGATTACCTCCGGTACTTCCTGCAACCAAAGTGCCTGTTGCAGAGATAAAGCTACAGGGATTACATTCATCAAAGTTAACAGAGCCTGCAACAGGTACGTTACCTATGCCGTCAACCGTATCGATATAGATCTCATCAGGGAGATTGTTGGTAAATATTGTTGATTTATTTGCGGTACCTTCAGTACTTTGACCAATAAATGAAAAACCGACAGCGGCACCGGCAGGGGCCAGAGTACCGGTCTCTGTCACAATATCTGTATCTGGAGGGGTGTTGTCCGGATCTGTTGTTTCACCACCAGGATCGGGTAGATCAGGGATCTCAGTGCCACCGCCAATTAAATCACCTGGCTCTTCATCTCCGCCGCTGAAATCACCCAGCTCATCACCCTCATTGGTGGTTCCGTTATCATCCTCAGTCGCTGTGCCCTCACCATTATCGCCCTCATCATTGCCCTCAGTAGCGGTACCTTCACCACCATCGCCTTCATCATCTCCTTCACCATCGTCATCAGCGGCACTCTCATCATTTGATGGGAAGGCGGCAGGTAGAACTAGAATTCGTTTTGGTGGTTGGTTCTTGGGGACATGGAAGTTCTGTCCAGGAGAAATATTGAGCTCCCCCTGACTGTTCTTGACGACGATCATTCCTGAATCGACAGTCCCATATAGATTGGGTTGCCCGTTCACCGGTATCAAACCGATATTAAAGACGGTGCCCCGAATGCCGATTGTCGCAACAGGGGTATTCAACTTGTAGTCTTCCCGATTGCTTTTACCAATTGCACCACTGATGGTTCTCATCCCCCCCTTGAGCAGTGAGTAGATCGCCTTCTCATCAGAACCTTGTGTCTGATTAAACTGGTACTCATCAACTTTAAACTGAGAGTCGGCAGTGAGTGCGACCAGACTCTTATCGGTAAAGCGAATCTGGCAGCGAGAGCCACTCTGGGTTATCAGGGTATCACCTGAGAAGATTTTGCTTCTTCGTTTCAGTTTCCGCTCAACTCCATTGGAGTCCGTTGCGGTCACTTCACCCACAGCAAGAATAATTTTCCCAATAGATTGGCTGCTGGCATTGGCCAACAGAGACCAGCTTGAGATCAGTAGCAGTAGTAAAAGAGTCGCTACGTTAGTTGTTGTAATACTTTTCATCTTCCGTGCTCCTAAAATACTCTCTGGAATCCAACAAGTAGCTGGGTTCGTTTATATGCGAGTAGTGCGACGTTGCTGCTATTTTGACTATAGTTGAGACCCACGCGATACTTCCATTGGTCATTAATTAGACGATTATAGGTGACAGCCAGTTTGCTGTAGGTATCTTTACGTTTAGAGGTTGAACCAAAATAGATCCCGGTGTAGTTACTCAGATCTGTTGCAATACTAACGTTAATACTCGACCTGTTATCAATAGAGTAGAGCGAACCAAAGTTGGCACCGAAGATGGTACGATCCGCTCCAGATTTAGCGGTTTCAGAGCTCTCTTTGGCACTTTGAAGGCCAGTGCTGATACCACCATACCAGGTCACCTTGTCGGCCCTGGTGAATGTGCTGAGACCAAGCGTCAGCTGAGTCGAGTCATAGACTGCACTGTCGGGGTGTTGCATATCCATCAAGTTGGCGGTGAAGGTGTATTGCTTTAGTTTCGATGTTGCATAGCTGCCCTCAAAGTTAACACCCAGCATATTTCTGTTGGTGCTTCCGTCCAGAGTGTACTGCTGCCCAACTAGAGCCAAACGATACTTCATTTTTTCTAGCTGCCATTGGCGGCCACCCTGGAAAGTCATCTGCCAGTTATTGTTGACCGTCTCTTTCATATTATTCCGAATGCTTGCATCGGCATTGAGGAACATTGAGCTATGCGGTGTCAGTGGACGGTTATATTTTCCACCAAATGAGATATTGGTATAGCTGTCCTTATTGGCAAAACTGCTGGCCGAGAGGATGTTCTCAAAAATCCCCAGGGTGTTTCGCTCAGGCCCTGCGTTGACGTTGCTGTCAGAGCCCACTTCAATATCGACATAGGCTGTAGATGAGGATTTGTACTGACTTTCACGAACCCGGATGGCGGCGATAAACTTGTTAACAATTTTTACCACCGACTCTGGAGGTTTCACCTTGAGGACTCGTTCAAATGCCTGGCGTGAGCGGGTATCATCACCCTGTAGGAAATAGCCTCGTGCCAGTTCAAGTCTTGCCAGATGATTTTTGGGTTGAGAGAAGACGACTCGTTCCAGTGCAAACACACCTTCATTAACATGACCGGTATCAATAGCGGCAACACCATATAGAAAATCAAATTCAAGATCGCCTTCAAGTCGCTCTCTATGTTCTGTTGCTAGCTGATAAGCCTTTGCATACTGATTTTGATCAGATAGTGATTTCAGCTGTTCGATAACAGGTTCTGCAACCGATAGTCCCGGTAGGGCAAACATAAAGATTAGCAGGAGGAGGGGAGCCGTTTTTGCTGTTTTGATACTGTCCATGATCATGCACTAGTTGATGGTTTTAAATAGATCAGAACCTAGCCACCCGATTTTTCATGGTGCTGGAACACGCCAACCCAATCTTCCTCAGGCGGTGAGGCTCGAAATCCTTCGATTCTTTCAAGATAGCGGTCGCAGATGACACTTTGCTCAATCGCTTTTAGCTGGAGGAAAGCCTGTTCAGCACCATCCCAATCTCTATCTAGATAGAGTCTTCGACAGTAACGATATTTTTCTTCAAGTTCAAGCTCATCTGAAGAGGCATCTCGCACCAATTTAATCGGATTATAGATTGAAATGGGCTCATTTTTTCCCTTCACTAACACCTTATCAAACTCTCTACAGAGGTACTCTCCATTGAGTTGACTGTAGGTCTCATCACCAATCAGTAGGGAGGTGCCGTAATACTTGGTCAACGCCTCTAGTCGCGAACCTAAATTAACGGTGTCGCCCAGTACCGTATATGAGCGTCGATAGATGGAGCCCATGTCCCCCACATTCATCTTGCCGGTATTGATGCCGATACCAACTCGAACCGATTGTGTCTTAAA
>JAPHSO010000221.1 GCA_026193675.1 Gammaproteobacteria bacterium
AGCTCCCTACGGCCATCCGTCTCATCATCAAACAGACCAGACAGGTGGGCGGTTTTTAGCTGGTGATCGATGATAACGGCACAGCTGTAGAGGCCAATCGCCATATCGGGAACTATTGAGTCATCCTTATGCTCTGCATCTCTTTTAGTGTTGAGGCCGTAACCAAAATAACCGACGGCACCGCCGCTAAATGGCTGTCTGTTCTCAGTTAATCCGTCAATTCTTAGCTGTTCTGAAAGTATTTTCAGTGGCGCCTGATGTGAGGTTGAAGTCCCATTACGGTCACTGATGGTGGTTATCGCACCACGGGTGACCAGAGTTTTATAGGGGCGGGCGACCAGAATATCGTAGCGGCTTCCTTTTGTATGGCCGCTATCGAGCCAGATAGGCCAGGGTTCACCCAGTAGATGCTCAAAATAGATGGCGGGATCACTCTGATAGTCGAGTGGAAGCTCAATTCGGTTCATCTACTTTAAGTTGCCAATGGTTTGGGTGAAAAAACGATATAATTCAGTATGTTGAGAACATTCGTCAAGAAACTTTGAATATATTATCGCATAGTTAACAGGATGCTTTTGGTTAGGTGAATAATGCCATAAATTTATTGACAGGAAGAAAATGTTGTATAGAATATGCGGCCTGCTTAACGCAGTGCGGGTATAGCTCAGTGGTAGAGCCTCTCGTTGCCAACGAGAATGTCGACAGTTCGAATCTGTTTACCCGCTCCAAATTCAAAAACCCCGTTTTCAGTTTTGAGAACGGGGTTTTTTAATGTCTCAAATTCATACATATACCTAGACATATTAGTGTTAAGCAACTAGAATTCTGCGAGCTTGATTGGCTACCCTTGGATTTAAATCCTTTGGGGTTCCCGATTCGACTGCGAAAGGGCCCCGTTTACGGGGCTTTTTGTTAGGAGGAGATGCGCAATAGACCATCTCTCTGATATAGCGTTTTGTAGGTGGGCCTTAGGCCCATTTTTTATTTGGGGTAGATATGGCACGTGCCAATGCGCGCTTAGAACAGATGATCAAACCGGCGATAGATGCGCTGGGTTTTGAGCTAGTGGGTGTAGAGCAGCTCTCTCAGGGGCGCCACTCTATGCTGCGCATCTATATAGACCATGAAGATGGTATCACTGTTGATAACTGTGCCAACGTGAGTCGTCAGGTCAGTGCGGTGCTTGATGTGGAAGATCCCATTCATGGTGAATACACCCTGGAGGTCTCTTCACCAGGTGTTGAGCGCCCTCTATTTACGCTGGAGCAGTTTGCGAAGTTTATTGGACAGCAGGTTGATGTGAGATTACATATGCCTGTTGAGGGACGCCGTCACTTTAAAGGCGAATTGCTATCGGTTGAGAACGACGAGCTCACGATAGAACTTGGTGAAGATGAGTCATTGACCTGTTCGATGGATGACATCGACAGGGCAAAACTAATTCCCAAGTGGTAACGAAACACTGGTTTTAATTTATTCATTAATTAATGAGTTGTAAGGGTAGAGAAGCACGATGAACAGTAAAGAGATCTTAATGGTAGTGGATGCCGTTTCTAACGAGAAGGCGGTCGATAAAGAGATTATTTTCGGTGCGATTGAGAGCGCTCTCGCCTCAGCTACTAAGAAACGTTACAACTCTGATGTCGAAATTCGTGTTGATATTGAACGCGTTACAGGAGAGTACGACACCTACCGTCGCTGGATGGTTGTTGATGATGCAGATGGTGAGGTGCTGGAAAATCCACTACGTGAGATCACCCTGAGCGCAGCTCAAATTGATGAGCCAGATATTCAGCCAGGTGATTATGTTGAAGAGCAGATCGACTCCGTTGAGTTTGGACGAATTGCTGCTCAGACCGCCAAGCAGGTTATCGTACAGAAGGTACGTGAAGCAGAACGTGCTCTGGTGGTTGAGGCATTTGGCGATAAGGTTGGTGAACTGATTAGCGGTATCGTTAAGCGTGCCGAGCGCGGTTATATCGTTCTTGATGTCGGTAACAATGTTGAGGCCCTCATTACTCGTGAACACTCCATTCCTCGTGAGGCGGCCCGCCCAGGTGATCGTCTTCGTGGCTATCTCTATGACGTCAGTACCGAAGCGCGTGGTCCTCAACTGTTTGTGAGTCGCACCATGCCTGAGTTCCTGGTTGAACTATTTAAGATCGAAGTGCCTGAGATTGGTGAAGGTGCCATCGATATTATGGGCGCCTCTCGTGATCCAGGTTCACGTGCCAAAATTGCGGTACGTACCAAAGATCAACGTATCGATCCTGTTGGTGCCTGTGTCGGTATGCGTGGTTCACGGGTTCAGTCAGTGACCAATGAGATGAATGGTGAGCGTGTTGATATTGTCCTCTGGGATGATAATGAGGCGCAGTTCGTCATCAATGCAATGTCACCTGCGGAAGTGGCTTCCATTGTTGTTGATGAAGAGGCTCACAGCATGGACCTCGCTTTCGAAGAGGATCAGCTCTCACTAGCGATTGGCCGTAGCGGACAAAATGTACGTCTTGCCAGTGAGCTGAGTGGCTGGAAGCTAAATATTCTCTCTGAAGCTGAGGCGGAAGAGAAGCGCGAGGGTGAGTCGAACAAAATTGTTGAGCTTTTCCAGGAGAAGCTGATGGTTGATGAAGAGGTCGCCATCATCCTTGTTCAAGAGGGATTCACAACTCTGGAAGAGGTCGCCTACGTACCCATCAATGAGATGCTGGAAATCGAAGAGTTTGACGAAGAGATTGTTGAAGAGTTACGAACCCGTGCGAAAGATGCACTGGTTACGGAAGAGATTAGTCTTGAGGAGCATGGTGAGCCTCAACCTGATCTATTAGAGATGGAAGGGATGACCCCTGAACTTGCAAACATTCTTGCAAGCCGTGGTGTTGTTGCAATGGATGATTTGGCTGAACTTTCAATCGATGAAATAACCGATATTGAGGGCGTCGATGATGAGCGCGCAGGACAACTGATTATGAAGGCGCGCGAGCCGTGGTTTGCTGAAGAGGCTGCGGATAATGGTGATAAAGTCGAGTCGGAAGCTGCCGATGAACCTTCATCAAATGAACAATAGAGGAGAGCACAATGTCAGATATTACTGTTGCAAAATTCTCCGAAACTATCGGCGTAGATGTTGAGCGTCTCAAAACTCAGTTGGCTGATGCCGGCATTAAGGTATCTTCCGGTGAAGACTTTATTAGTGATGAAGAGAAAGTTAGTTTCCTCGAATACCTGAAGAAGAAGCACGGCTCTAGCGAGCAGAAAGGTGAGACCGAAGAGGGTGGTGCACCTAAAAAGATTACACTAAAAAGACGTTCAACCAGTGAACTGCGCCAGAAAGGTGGAGCACGCGGTAAGACTGTATCGGTCGAAGTTAGAAAGAAGCGTACCTACGTCAAGCAGAGTGTTGTCACTGCCGCTGAAGATGAGAAGAGTGATTCAGAACTTGTTGAACGATTAGCAAGTCAGATTGAGTCAGACAAGATCGCTGCTGCTGAGGCTGAAGAGCGTCGTAAACAGGAAGAGGCTAAGCGTCTCGAAGAGGAGAATCGCAAAGCAGAGGAGGCCGCTAAGATTCGAGAAGAAGAGGCTCGTCTGGCTGAAGCGGAAGTGAAGCGAAAGGCTGAAGAGGAGGCGCGTCGCAAGATTGAAGAGGCGCAACGCTCAGCAACAGGTGAGAAGAAGGCTGATGATAAGCCCGCTCGTGGCGATCATCGTAAAAAGGGTAAAAACAGCCGTAATGAACCCCAAAAGCTGCATGTTGCCAGTGATAAAAGCGGTCGCCGTAAGAAAAAGGGACGTGGTGCTTCCAGAGTAGTCAGTGCTGCGCCAGTTCATGAGTTTGCGAAACCGACCGCACCGGTGGTTCGTGATGTCTCGATTCCTGAAACGATTACTGTAGCGGATCTTGCTCAAAAGATGACCGTTAAGGCTGCAGAGGTTATCAAAGAGATGATGAAGATGGGCAGCATGGTGACCATTAACCAGGTGCTCGATCAAGAGACTGCGTCAATCCTTGTTGAAGAGATGGGGCATAACCCTGTCATGATGAAAGATGACTCAATTGAGGATGATGTTCTCGGTGAAGTTGAGAACGCTGGTGAAAAGGTACATCGTGCACCAATCGTAACCATCATGGGTCACGTTGACCATGGTAAGACATCTCTGCTCGATTATATTCGTGAGAGCCGTGTTGCCTCAGGTGAGGCGGGTGGCATTACCCAGCACATTGGCGCCTATCATGTTGATACTGAGCACGGCATGATCACCTTCCTTGATACACCGGGACACGCGGCATTTACTGCGATGCGTGCTCGTGGCGCACAGGCAACCGATATTGTGGTTCTGGTTGTGGCGGCAGATGATGGTGTTATGCCTCAGACCAAAGAGGCAGTTCAGCATGCACGTGCTGCAGATGTACCTCTCATTATCGCAGTTAACAAGATTGATAAAGAGGACTCCGATCCTGATCGCGTTAAGAATGAGCTGGCTCAAGAAGATGTCATTCCTGAGGATTGGGGTGGTGACACACAGTTTGTTCACGTCTCAGCCAAAACAGGTGAAGGTATCGAATCGCTGCTTGAGTCAATTCTGTTGCAGAGTGAAGTGCTGGAGCTTAACGCAGTTGCTGATGGTCCTGCCAAGGGTACCGTTATCGAATCACGCCTCGATCGAGGTCGTGGTGCAGTTGCATCAATCATGGTGCAATCGGGCTGCCTGAGAAAAGGCGATATCCTTCTGGCTGGTCACGAGTATGGTCGTGTTAAGGCGATGAGTGATGAAAATGGTAAGCCTATTGAAATGGCTGGCCCATCTATTCCGGTTGAGGTGCTTGGATTGTCAGGAACTCCTGACGCTGGTGAATCTGCAATTGTTGTTACTGATGAGCGTAAGGCACGTGAAGTGGCGCTATTCCGTCAGGGTAAGTTTAAAGATGTTAAATTTGCCAATCAGCAGAAAGCTAAACTTGAAGAGATGTTCAGCCAGATGGAATCGGGCGATGTTTCAACCATCAATATTGTTCTTAAAGCCGATGTACAGGGTTCTGTTGAGGCGATCTCTGATGCATTGTTGAAACTCTCTACCGATGAGGTGAAGGTGAAGATCGTTGCCCGCGGTGTGGGTGGTATTAACGAATCGGATGCACAGCTTGCTGGAGCATCAAATGCAATCGTCTTTGGTTTTAATGTTCGTGCCGATGCCGGTGCTAAACGTGTCATTGATGAGCAGGGGCTGGATCTTCACTACTATAGTGTCATCTACGACTTGATCGATGAAGTTAAGGGTGCAATGACCGGTATGCTAGCTCCTGAGTTTAAGGAAGAGATTGTTGGTCTGGCTGAGGTGCGTGACGTCTTCCGTTCTCCCAAGTTGGGAGCGATTGCCGGTTGTATGGTTGTTGATGGCACTGTTAAGCGTAACAATCCGATCCGTGTACTGCGTGAAAACGTGGTTATCTATGAGGGTGAGCTTGAGTCACTGCGTCGATTTAAAGATGACGTTCAGGAAGTTAAGTCGGGTACCGAGTGTGGTATCGGCGTGAAAAACTACAATGATGTGAAACCGGGCGATCAAATCGAAGTCTACGAACGCGTTGAAGTTAAGCGTACTCTGTAAACCGGTTTCGCTAAAAGAGAGCTGATATGGCGAAAGAGTTTAGTCGCAGTCGTCGCGTGGCAGAACAGATCCAGCGCGAATTGGCCGATCTCATTACCCATGAGATCGATCTACCTGAGTCCGGCATAATGGTGACGGTCTCTAGCGTGGATGTCTCACGTGACCTCACCTACGCCAAGGTCTATATCACCGTTATGCCATCAAGTGATAATCGTAAAGAGATTTTAAAATTGCTGAATCAGGCTGCCGGATATCTGCGTCATCACCTCGGTCAACGGGTCACGATGCGACGTATTCCAGAACTCAGCTTCTACTACGATAACTCCATTGAAGAGGGGGCTCGTATGAGTGCCTTGATCAATGAGGCTGTCGCAAAAGATAAAAAATAGGCTTTTATATCACGGCACAAAAAATGTGATTTTTGTTTGTGACCAAAGTGGAGAGTAAATCCTCTCCCCTTTGGAAACCCCAAAATCGAAAGAATTTAGATTAAGAGAATTTAATAAGATGGGAAAACGGCGCAGACCGAAAGGTCGTCCTGTTAACGGCATTCTATTGCTTGATAAGCCAATTGGCGGTAGTTCCAACGCTGCACTTCAGGATGTGAAACGAATCTTTAAGGCGGCTAAAGCGGGACATACCGGTAATCTGGATCCTCTTGCCAGCGGCATGCTTCCGCTCTGTTTTGGTGAGGCGACCAAGATCTCTGCATTTCTTCTAGATGCGGATAAGCATTACCTCGGAACCTGTAAATTGGGCGTTCGTACCACAACTGCCGACTGTGAAGGAGAGGTGATTGAAGAGCGCCCGGTGCCTGAACTGAATGAGGCGCAGATCGAAGCGGTACTCGAGAAGTTCCGAGGCGAGATTCAACAGATCCCACCCATGTACTCGGCACTGAAGCAGAACGGTGTCCCACTCTACAAACTGGCTCGTGAGGGCAAGGTTGTCGAGAGAGAGGCACGTACGGTTCAGATCTACCAACTTGAGCTGCTGCGTTTTAGTGATGATGAGCTGGAGCTGAGTGTGAGCTGCTCCAAGGGAACCTATATCAGAACGCTAGTTGAAGATATTGGTGAGCTGCTGGGTTGTGGCGCACATCTGACTCAGTTACGTCGCACCAAAGTTGGCCCCTTCGAAGAGAGCGGTATGGTGACGATGGAGCAGATTAATGCAGCGGCAGAAGAGGGAACCCATACCCTGGATGATTTCCTCCTTCCTATGGAGGATGCGCTTAAGTCGTGGCCCGATATTATTCTCACCGAGAACTCGCTGTTTTATGTTCAGCAGGGGCAGCCGGTTCAGGTGCCGCAGGCTCCCTCAGATGGTCTGGTTCGTCTGTTTGCACAGGGCGGTCGTTTTATCGGTGTTGGACAGGTGCTTGATGATGGTCGTATCGGACCAAAGCGCCTCATGCAACAGAGCAGTAACAAGTAGAAGAGAGAAAGATCAAATTCAATTACCGATTAGTGACTAAAAAAGTGACAAATAGGTAGCTATAGGCTGTTAATCCCAGTTAAAATGGGGAAATTATTTAACCATCTTACCGATTATCTGCATTTTGTCGTGGATGAGCGGTTAATTTAAACTTTAAGAGGCAAAACATGTCATTAAGTAACGAGCAAAAATCTGAAATCGTCAAGAAATATGGTAAGGGAGAAGGGGATACCGGTTCTCCTGAGGTGCAGGTTGCACTTCTATCTGCCAACATTGATGCCCTATCGGGTCACTTCAAAGAGCACATCCATGATCACCACTCACGTCGTGGTCTACTAAGAATGGTTAGTCAGCGCCGTAAGCTGCTCGATTACCTCAAGAAGAAAGATGTTGAGCGCTATCGCACAATTATTGCCAGCCTGGGTCTGCGTAAGTAATTATTACCATGGCTATGCAAAAAAATAATTTTTTGCATGCAACCAGAGGGGAGAGTGAGTACTCTCCCCTTTTTAATGTCCAAATTTTATGAATTTCACCGTTTATCGACCACTTTATTTAGCGGTCATGAATGGTTACTATTTTATTTGACCAATAAACCAAGGAAACAGTCGTGACCGCTATCGTTAAAGAGTTCCAGTACGGTGAGCATACCGTCAAGCTTGAGACCGGAGAGATTGCCCGTCAGGCAACCGGTGCCGTGATGTGCAGTATGGGTGATACCTCAGTTTTTGTAACTGCAGTTGTCATGAAAGAATCAGAAGAGGGACGTGACTTCTTTCCCCTCACTGTTAACTATCAAGAGCGTACCTATGCAGCAGGTAAAATTCCCGGCGGTTTCTTCCGTCGTGAAGCAGGTGCTAGCGAGAAGGAGACACTCACCTGTCGTCTGATTGACCGTCCATTGCGTCCACTGTTTCCAAAGGGCTTCACTAATGAAGCTCAGGTTGTAGCGACAGTTGTCTCCCTTGATCCCGATATCGATGCTGAAATTCCAGCACTGATTGGTGCAGCTGCTGCAGTCTCTCTTTCTGGTGCACCATTTAATGGTCCGCTGGGTGCTGCACGTGTTGGTTATAAAGATGGTGAGTATCTGCTTAATCCAAGCATGAGTGCACTTAAAGAGTCAGACCTTGATCTGGTCGTTGCCGGAACACAGGATGCAGTTCTGATGGTTGAGTCTGAAGCCAACCTGCTTTCTGAAGAGGTGATGTTGGGTGCGGTGATGTTTGGTCATGAGCAACTGCAGGCGGCTATCACGGCCATTGCAGAGCTGAAAGCTGAAGCGGGCAATCCTGATTGGGAATGGACTCCTGCAGAGGTTGATACCGCTCTGAATGATGCTGTTGCAGCAGCGGCAGGTGACCGTTTCAACGAAGCCTATCAAGTCAGCGAGAAGATGGTTCGTTATGATGCGCTGAATGAGATCCGCGCTGATATCACTTCACAGTTAAGCGAGCAGGCTGCAGAAAATGGTTGGGACCTTGCCGGAGCCATTGGGAAGCTGGAGAAGAAGATCGTTCGTGGTCGTATTATCGATGGCCAGCCTCGTATTGATGGTCGTGATGTCAGCACTGTACGTCCAATCACCGTACGTACTAGCGTCCTTCCACGTACCCACGGCTCTGCACTGTTTACCCGTGGTGAGACTCAGGCGCTGGTTGTCACCACTCTGGGTACCACCCGCGATGCACAGATTATCGACGCGATTGAAGGCAAGCACGAAGATAACTTCATGCTGCACTACAACTTTCCTCCATATTGTGTCGGTGAGACCGGTTTTGTAGGACGCCCCAAGCGTCGTGAGATTGGCCATGGTCGTCTTGCCAAGCGTGGTGTTGCCGCCGTGATGCCAGATGTTGAAGATTTCCCATACACCGTTCGTGTGGTTTCAGAGATCACTGAGTCAAACGGTTCAAGCTCTATGGCTTCGGTTTGTGGTAGCAGTCTCTCAATGATGGATGCCGGTGTTCCTCTTAAAGCGCCCGTTGCCGGTGTGGCGATGGGGCTGATCAAAGAGGGTGATGACTTTGCTGTTCTTACCGATATCCTTGGTGATGAAGATCACCTCGGCGATATGGACTTCAAAGTGGCCGGTTCTAGAGAGGGTATCACTGCGCTGCAGATGGATATCAAAATCACCGGTATCACCAAAGATATTATGGAGAAGGCGTTGGAGCAGGCCAATGCAGGTCGTATCTTTATTCTTGATGAGATGGCCAAGGTTATCTCTGCTCCAAGTGAAGAGATGTCAGATTTTGCACCTCGTTACACCACCTTTAAGATCAATCCAGACAAGATTCGTGACGTTATTGGTAAAGGTGGTGCAACCATCCGTGCCCTGACTGAAGAGACCGGTGCCAACATTGAGATCGATGATAGCGGTATGGTGAAGATCGCTTCAGCGGATAATGCAGCGGCTCAAGAGGCTCGTCGTCGCATTGAGCAGATCACTGCCGATGTTGAAGTGGGTGTCATATACGAAGGTAAGGTGGCCAAGCTGATGGACTTCGGTGCATTTGTCACCATCCTGCCAGGTAAAGATGGTCTGGTTCACATCTCTCAAATCTCGGAAGAGCGTGTTGAGAAGGTGAGCGACAAGCTATCTGAAGGTGATATTATCAAGGTCAAAGTACTTGAAGTGGATAAGCAGGGTCGAATCCGCCTCAGTATGAAGGCCGTTGAAGTAGAGTAAAATCTCTGCAAACTAAAAAGGGGCGTCTGATGATTCAGACGCCCCTTTTTTATGTAGAGGATAAGGTATGCAGTAAGCGCAGGGAGGCGCAGGAGCTGTTACTACGATAGCAGGGATGCAGGAGATAGGGTAACGCAGGAGCAGTTACCGAAGAACGGCGTTGTTTGTGCTCCTCGGGTTTAAACTGGTGCTTCCTGCACAAGGAGTGTCGATGTCTATCGGTTTAGATGAGCTTGCAGTGTCGTAGCTGTCTGGTAATTCTCCTCTGAGAATCCAACAAGAACTTCATTACCAATCTCCAGAACCGGCCGTTTAATGAGTGTTGGGTTTTCCAGTAGTAGGCCTGCTGCACTCTGTTGATCAATATTCTCTTTCTGAGCATCATCAAGCTGGCGCCAGGTGGTGCTGCGTTTGTTGACCAGACTCTCCCAGTCGACTTGACTAAACCAGTTTTCAATCATCTCTGCGCTGAGGCCATCGACGCGGAAGTCGTGAAACTGGTATTCAACTTCATGACTATCGAGCCACTTACGGGCCTTTTTTACGGTGTCACAATTTTTAATTCCGTAGAGTGTGTGCATTTTTGCCATATCTCCAAATAGTGTTATTGCCATAGCGATTGACAGGTTATTTCAGGCGCTATCTGCTACTGCAAGAGTCAATTGATTCCCTGTATAATGGCGAATTTTGCGAACTAATCAACTCTCATTTAGGTATCAAGCTCCCATGATCAAGATCAACGAGAACTTCAACAAGCTTCAGTCTTCATATCTCTTTTCGGATATCGCCAAGCGCGTCGGTGCATTCCAGGCCGCCAATCCAGAGAAGAGTATCATTCGACTCGGTATTGGTGATGTGACTCGTGCACTGCCCGATGCCTGCATTCAGGCGCTGCACACAGCGGTTGATGAGATGGCTGTTGATGCCTCATTCCACGGCTACGGTCCAGAGCAGGGTTATGACTTTCTGCGTGAGGCGATCGCCAAGAATGATTTCCAGGCGCGCGGCTGTAATGTCGAGGCCGATGAGATCTTTGTGAGTGATGGTGCCAAGTGTGATTCGGGTAACTTCCAGGAGATCTTCGCCAGCGATGTAACGGTTGCTGTTCCAGACCCAGTCTATCCTGTTTATGTGGATACCAACGTCATGGCGGGTCGAACCGGTGAGGCGAGCGATGGCCGTTATAACGGTCTGGTCTATCTGGATGGCAACAAAGAGAACGGTTTCCTGCCTGAACTGCCCGCTGAACCTGTTGACCTGATCTATCTCTGTTTCCCCAACAATCCAACCGGTGTCACTGCCACTAAAGAGCAGCTCAAGGCGTGGGTTGATTATGCCAAAGCCAACAAGGCGCTGATTCTGTTTGATGCCGCCTATGAGGCGTTTGTGCAGGATGAGAATATTCCTCGCTCAATCTATGAAATCGAGGGGGCTCGTGAAGTGGCTGTCGAATTCCGCAGCTTCTCCAAGACCGCAGGTTTCACCGGTACCCGTTGTGCCTACACCGTTGTACCTAAAGAGTGCATGGCCTACACCGCTGATGGCGAAGCGACGCCTGTACATGCGCTTTGGAACCGCCGTCACACCACCAAGTTCAACAGCGTCTCTTATCCGATTCAGCGTGCAGCTGAGGCGGTTTACAGCGATGCAGGTCAGGCGCAGGTTAAAGAGTTGGTTGAGTACTATCTGAAAAATGCCAGTTACATCAAAACCAAGATGGAGTCGCTCGGGTATGAGTGCATGGGTGGTGAGAACTCTCCCTACATCTGGATCGATGCCAAGGGTGACTCGTGGGAGTTCTTCGATAATCTGCTAAACAACGCCGGTGTCGTCTGTACCCCTGGTGCCGGTTTTGGTAAGTGTGGTGAAGGTTTTATCCGCATCAGTGCATTCAACAGCTACGATAACGTCGTTGAAGCGATGGATCGTATTGAGTCAGCTCTTAAGTAACATATAGATTTTTCAGGTATAGCAATAGATGCCCATTTCAGAAGATTTTTCATCCCGCCTCGAAGGCTCTCTTGAAAAGATTGTCGAGCATTACGGCACACCATTTCACATCTATGATGAGAAGGGAATCCGTGAAACTGGTAACCGCTTGATTAATGCCTTCTCCGGCATCCCGGGTTTTCGAGAGTACTATGCAGTCAAGGCGCTTCCCAATCCTGAGATTCTTAAGGTTATGGGATCGATGGGCTTCGGTTTTGACTGTAGTTCGGTTGCAGAACTTAAATTAAGTCGTGATGTCGGTGCTCGTGGTGAAGATATAATGTTCACCTCTAACAAC
>JAPHSO010000025.1 GCA_026193675.1 Gammaproteobacteria bacterium
CCGGTGATGTGAGCCAGGGCATGAACATCAACCTGTTCAAACAGCTTTAGCAGGGGTTTGACATAGATACGGGTAGGGGTAAGAAGCTGCTCCCCCAGAGGTGCTCCAGCAAGATCATCGGTCAGGTTGGCACCGGAGTGCTCAAGAACTTTGCGCACCAGAGAGTAACCGTTTGAGTGACAACCCGATGAGGGGAGGCCGATCAGCAGATCACCTGCGGCCACCTTGGAGCCATCAATTACACGATTCTTGTCGACGATACCGACACAGAAGCCGGCAAGGTCATAATCTCCGGGCTGATACATGCCGGGCATTTCAGCGGTCTCACCACCGGTGAGGGCACAACCCGAGAGTTCACAACCATCAGCGATCCCCTTAACCACGTCGGTCGCTTCACTAATTGAGAGCTTACCGGTGGCGTAGTAGTCGAGGAAGAAGAGCGGCTCTGCGCCCTGCACAATCAGATCATTGACGCACATCGCTACCAGATCGATACCGATGGTGTCGTGCTTTTCCATCATCATCGCCAGTTTGAGCTTGGTGCCTACGCCATCGGTGCCGGCAACCAGTACCGGGTTTTTATAGCGATCAAGAGGAATCTCGAACAGGGCACCAAATCCACCCAGACCACCCATCACCTCAGGACGTTGTGTCCGCTTGGCATGCGGCTTGATGTGTTCAATGAGCTCGTTTCCGGCATCTATATCGACTCCCGCATCGCGGTAACTTAAACCAGTTGATTTTGAATCTTGTGAAGACACCCGAACTGCTCCTGAATATGTAAGTTGGTCTGATGAAATTTTGGCCGGCTATTCTACCACCGTGTGGGGGTAGTGGCTGCCATAATTTATTGCTGGTTGGTCAATATGGGGTGATTTTGTCTCTGTTTTTGTATCGATTTGATATGGGAAGCTTGACTTGGAGGGCCTCACTGCTTAGCGTGCCCTCCATGAAATTACTCTTAACAGTGCTCATTATCGCCACTTTCTGGACTGGACCGCTCTCGGCTGCGAGTGTGACCAGACTCTATGAGACGGTGGTTAAGGTTGATGACCAGAGTAGAAAAAGCCGTCTCGATGCGATGCAGAGAGCGCTTCGTCAGGTACTGATTAAGGTGAGTGGTTCAGTCATGGTGCCCAACAGGCCTGAGATGGACGGTCATATCACTAAGGCTTCACGTTTTGTTCAGCAGTATCGTTACCAGAAGGGTGAACTCATTACCATTGACGGCCAGGAGCAACCGACGCTTGATCTGTGGGTCCGCTTTGATCAGAAAGAGATTGAGAAGATCCTGAAACAGAACAATTTTCCTGTATGGGGTTCGGCTCGCCCACTGGTATTGGTCTGGCTAGTGGTTGAACAGAACGGTCAGCGTCTTATTGTGGGTGAAAAAGATCGCGGTTTGGCAAGAACGATTCTGGAACGAGAGTCGGCCCAGCGTGGGATTCCCATTAAATTACCGCTACTTGATGAGATCGATCAACAGCAACTCACAGCTGTCGATATTTGGGCTCAGTTTGAGGAGAAGATAACCGCCACTGCATCTCGCTATGCCGCCCAGGCGGTATTGACTGGACGTCTCTTCCCTCTTCAGGGCGGAAGTTGGCAGGTTCATTGGGATCTCTATCGAAAAGGGGAACATCATCACTGGCAGTCACAGGGGAGTATTGTTGAGCTATTGCTCTCGGGTGGCGTTGATGGTGCTGCGGACCGGATGGCGGAACAGTTTGCGCTCAATTACGGAGCTGATGGTTCGGAAAGTGGACGTGTTGAATTGATTATCAGGGGAATCGAATCGTTTCCTCAATTCGATAAGACCTTTAGCTACCTGTCTGCGCTTGATGGGGTCAAACGGATTACGCTCACATCAATGGTTGGCACCAATAGCCACTTCTCCATTGAGGTGGAGGGTGGTGTTGAGGCCATTAAGCAGCGCATCGCTCTGGGAAAACGTCTCAAATATCTTGAGTCGGCCGCTGAGGGTGATGAGGTAGAGCGACTCAATACTCTCAATTATCAACTCAGATAGGACGAAGATATGGATCGTTGGTTCTGGATGGCAATCGCAATTGTTGCAGGTTATCTGATCTACCTGCTTTCACCGGTTTTAACGCCATTTTTGGTGGGTGCAATTCTCGCCTATATTGCCGATCCCCTGGCAGACCTGCTGGAGCTGAAAGGGCTCTCGAGAAACAGGGCTGTGGTGCTGGTCTTCTCGGTATTGAGTCTGGTGGGCCTAGGCATACTGGTTGTTTTGATTCCGTTGATACAGCAACAGATCGTTCTCTTTGTTACCAAGCTGCCGCACTATCTCAACTGGCTACAGCAGGAGGGGATTCCTGCACTTCAGCAGAGTCTGCCTTTTGAGCTCGACTTTAATTTGCTACTTGAACAGCTAAAACAGCAGCTAGAGGGTGGGAGTAAGGCGGTCTTCTCGATTCTTTCAGTCGTTTCTCAGTCGGGTTTCACATTGCTGGGCTGGTTGGCCAATCTGGTTCTGATCCCACTGGTTAGCTTCTATCTCTTGCTCGATTGGGATCACTTCACAGCCCATGTTCACCGACTGGTTCCCCGTAAATATGCCGATGTGGTCGGCCAACTTGCCCATCAGTCCGATGATGTTCTGGCCAACTTTTTCCGTGGTCAGCTCATGGTGATGTCGGTACTGGCGACAATCTATACCATTGGTCTATGGATTATCGGTTTGGAGTTTGCCCTACTGATCGGTTTGATTGCCGGCCTGGTTAGCTTTGTGCCTTATCTGGGCTTGATTGTGGGTATGGTCATCGCAGCTATTGCGGCAGTGATGCAATTTCATGAATTGATGCCGATTCTCTATATCGCCATCATCTTTGGTGGTGCTCAGCTTATTGAGGGCTTTGTGCTCACACCGCTACTGCTTGGAGACAAGATTGGTCTGCACCCGGTCGTTGTGATCTTTGCAGTACTGGCTGGCGGCGAGCTGTTCGGCTTCTTCGGTATGCTGTTGGCGCTGCCGGTTGCAGCAGTGGCGATGGTGCTATTACGTCATAGCCATCAGCAATATATCAATAGCGAAATATATTCGAGTGAGTAGTTTAAAGCAGCTTCCTCTGGCTATAGGTCAGCGGGAAGATCGTTCGTTTGATAACTTTGTTATCGGAAAAAATTCAGAGCCGGGACTCAATAACCTTGAGCTTGTTGAGACGTTACGCCGGTCCAAAATTCCCTTCATCTATATATGGGGGGAGCGTGGCTGTGGTAAGAGCCACCTGCTGCAGGCCCTGAGTCGTGAGATCAATCTTCAGGAGGGGAGCGCAATCTACCTGCCGCTGGCAGAGATTGTTGAGATGGGGGCGCAGGCGTTGAGTGGACTTGAGGTGATGGAGCTGGTGGTGCTGGATGATCTGGAGGTTATTGCAGGTCAGCGTGATTGGGAAGAGACGCTGTTTGGCCTCTATAACCAGATCAGAGATGCAGGCAGCCGTATCGTTGTTGCTGCCAAGTCACCCCCGGAAGAGCTTTCATTAAAATTGCCAGACCTCCATTCACGTTTCCAGTGGGGGCCAATATTTCAGCTGCAGATGCTGAGTGATGAGGAAAAACTGGTCGCTCTAAAGCAGCGTGCCCTGGAGCGGGGCTTTGAGATTCCCGAAAGTACCGTCAGCTATCTGTTACGCCACGGATCTCGGGATCTACACCACCTATTTAAACTGCTTGAAGAGCTGGATAATGCCTCGCTGGTGGAGCAGCGCAAGCTCACCATCCCCTTTGTGAAATCACATATCAATAAAGATTTAAGCTAGTTTTAACGCCAATTGGGCAAGGCGTCTTCCCTGGGCCAGTGCCAGACGATGTTCATCATCAGTCAAAGTCGCATCTCCCTTAACACCACTGTGGTGACTCACACCGTAAGGCGTTCCACCTGTCGTCGTCTGAACTAGCTCAACCTCACTGTAAGGGGTGCCGGCAATCACCATACCGTGGTGAAGTAGCGGGATCATCATTGTCAGAAGGGTGCTCTCCTGACCCCCATGGAGGCTTGAGGATGAGGTAAACATCGTTGCCGGCTTACCAATCATCTCACCTGAAAGCCAGACAGGGCTGGTGCTATCGATAAAGTATTTGAGAGGCGCCGCCATATTGCCAAAGTAGGTGGGGCTACCCAGAGCCAGACCTGAGCACTCACGTAAGTCATCAAGAGTGGCGTAGGGAGCCCCCTTATCGGGAATCGAATCCTCACTGCTTTCGCAGACGGTTGAGACATCAGGCACGGTACGAATGCGCGCCTGAACACCCTCAACCTCCTCTATACCGCGTGCGATAAGCTTCGCCAATTCAGCGATACTGCCATGACGGCTATAGTAGAGAACGAGGACTTCATGACTCATTAAATTAGCTCCAGAACTTTTTCAGGGGGGCGACCGATGATTGCCTGACCACCATTCATCACAATGGGGCGCTCAATCAGTTTGGGGTAGTTAACCATAATTTCGATAATCTCATCATCGCTGAGGGCCATGTTATCCAGCCCCTGGGCGATATACTCAGCCTCCTTAGTGCGCAGCAGTTCTCGGGGACTAATCCCTAACAGGATGGTGATCTCATTGATTTCACCGGCAGTAGGTGGATTCTTTAGATACTCTACAACCTCAGGGGTGATACCATTTTCTTCGATCAGTTGTAGAGTTTGGCGCGATTTACTGCAGCGAGGATTATGGAAAATTTTTAGTGACATGCCGTTATTTACTCCAATATTCGAACATAAAATAAACTTTATGTTTATTGTGAACTAGATCATATAACTGTGTGAATCCGCAAGAGAAATTATTTAATGGGGTTGACACAACAACGCTCTCAATGCACTCTATGGGGAAATGTATTGCAAAATACAATAGTAATTAATTTTAAAGAGAGAAAAATCGATGAATATCAAAAGGTTATTGCTTGTTTTAATGGTAATGGGATTTGCTGTGGGTTGTTCATCGACTCCCGAAGAGGACGAGGGAGAGACAGCAGCTGCGCCTGTAGCGGCAGTTGAAGAAGAGAAATGTGAATGTGACGATGCCGATATGAAAGGGGCTCTTGACCCTGTTGAAGAGGATATGGGTGTTAAAAGCTATATGGTAGAGCGTGGTGATAACCTCTGGTCTATCTCAGGTAAAGAGGCTATCTACGGTAACCCTTACCAGTGGCCACTCATCTATAAGGCAAATCGTGAGCAGATTAAAGATGCTGACTTAATTCATCCTGGACAGGACCTCTCGATTGTTCGTGGTATGAGTGAAGACGAGGTTAACGCTGCAGTTAACCATGCAAAAACACGTGGCGCATGGACACTGGGCGATGTTGAGGCGACTGATACAGCTTATCTCAACGAATAAGCGTTAAACACTTCCCAAGAAAGGCTCCTTTATGGAGCCTTTTTTGTTTCTATCCCCTATAATAATTGCTATAAATACCGGGAAACTTATCTCAACTGGGTAGGTCTTTACGGTACTCCCAACTGTTTTAGACCCGAGGTTTTAATGAAACGCCTTTTAATCCCGCTACTGCTTGTCAGCTCCTTCTCGGTGGCAGCAATTGAACTCCCTTACCAGCAGCTTAATGGTGAGCAAAAAAATATCTCAGATCATCAGGGGAAATGGGTGGTTATCAACTACTGGGCAACCTGGTGTCCCCCATGTCTTGAAGAGATTCCAGAACTGATCCATTTTCATGACAACCATAAAGAGAGTGATGCTGTGGTGCTCGGTTTCAATATGGAGCGAGTGAAGCGAGATAAACTGGTCAATTTTGTAGATGAGAATATGATCAGTTATCCGATTGTTCCAAATGCAAAGAGCTATGAACAGATCGGCGATGTACCCGGTTTACCAACAACCTATTTGATCGATCCGAAGGGTGAAGTGGTTGCCAGTCAGGTCGGTTCAATTACTGCGGAGATGCTGGAAACGTTTATCAATAAAAAGAGGTAGGATTTGGCAGGTTGTAACTATCTGTTTTGTGATTGATTTGCTCAAGTTTAGAAGCGTCATTAGCTCAGGCCGAATATAAGCTACAGAGGCCCCTATCTTGATATTGTCAGAAGTTCAGTTCACAAGAGAGATAGAGATTTTCTGATAGGGGAAAACCTTAATATTCAATCATTTTATTATCGTGTAATTTGTATGGTAGTTTGCTGTCACGAGAGTAAAGATTTTGATTCAGAAACTCTTGAAACAGAAATATTGGTTCCACTAAAAGGGATCTTCTATATCGGGAAATATCCTATAACAGTGAGTTGATTCAACGGTATCTACTTTAATATTAATCATAAAAAGTAATAGCAAAAAAATGATGACAAGAACGCTCATAAATATATTGGCCCTGGTAATTTTTGGGCTTTCATCGGCCCAGGCAGTTGAAACCAGCCGTAATCCTGATCAACACTTCTTTCAGGAGAGTTTTTGGGATTTCTCTGAAGAGCTTGAGATGGCACGGGAAGAGGGTAAGAAGGGGATTGTTATCTTTTTTGAGCTGACTGAGTGTCCCTTCTGTCATTGGATGAAGCAGAACGTGCTTAATCAGGTTTCAGTACAAAACTATTATCGAGAAAATTTCAGGGTTTTCCGCCTGGATATTGAGGGTGATGTCGAGATGGTCGATTTCCAGGGAAACACAACGACCATGAAGGCCTTTGCCAACAAGGCGAGAGTTCGTGCAACTCCGGTTATCGGATTCTTTGATTTAGAGGGAAATATGGTTCAGCGCTATACCGGTAAAACTGCAGATCCTCAGGAGTTTATCTGGTTAGCTGAATTTGTGGTTGCCGAGAAGTATAAAGAGACTAAGTTCACTCGCTATAAGAGGGAACGAAGAAGAGAAACGCGTCGTAAATAGCAGAGTAGTCTAATGATGATTCGGAAAGTCACCATTTTATCTATCCTGCTGAACCTCCAACTAACAACTGTTAGCGCAGAACCCCAACCACTTCCACAACCGCTCACTCTTGAGCAGGCGCTTAGCTATGCTGGAGAGGCAAATAGCCCAGAGCTGGCTGCCATCTACTCCAGAGAGATGGCTCTGAATGCTGAAAGTGGACTGATAGAGGCATCCGATTCAACTCAAGTTACCCTTGATGGACAGATTGAGTGGGCAGAACCTCTGAACTCTCCTGGGGAGTGGGTCGACAACCATAAGGCTTCAATCTCAATTCGCAAAAGTCTCTACGATTTTGGACGCATTGAAGGCAACCATACACTTAATCGAGTGGAGCAGGATGCGCTTCGTAATGAACTGATCTCAGCCCGTTGGCAACGACGAGAGCAGATCATGACCCGCTTTTTTAATGTGTTGTTGGCAGATAGAACGGCAGATAGAAATGAAGAGGAGATGGCCGGCGCCTTTATCCAGTTTGATCGGATTGGAGAGCGTCAGAAGTTGGGACAGGCATCGGATCTAGAGGTGCTGCAGAAAGAGAGCCATTACCAGCAGGTGTTTTTAAAAAGAAACCGGGGAATTGCCCAACAGCGTCTGGCCCGCTCTCAACTTGCAATTGCTCTGAATCGAGCGGGTGATCTACCTGAAAATTTGACTACACCGGAATTACCTACCTTAGAATTCGTCCTACCAGAGTATGAATTAATCTTAAACAAAGTGCTGTCAGAAAACCGCGCGCTGTATGCCATGAATCGAAAGATTGATGCGGCACAGCAAGAGATTAGCGTGATATCAAAGGGGAGTCTGCCCAGCATCAGCGGTGAGATTGTATTGGCAGATACGACTCGTCCAACCGGTACTAGCGACCGTTGGCGTGTCGGGGTAAAACTCTCTATGCCGCTCTATGATGGCGGAAGCAATCGAGCTCTACTCTCCAAGGGAAGAGCCTCTATCCACAAGCTTCAAGCAGATCGTGATGCGTTAAGAGCAGATCTTGAACGGATGGTTCTAAGTGAATGGTTACGGCTTCAGGAGTTACGACAGCAGGCGAAAGCGGCACTGATCGAGCTCGATTATCGAGAGCTCTATCTCGACAATAGTCGGGCTGAATATGAGCTGGAATTTAAAACCGACCTCGGAAATGC
>JAPHSO010000297.1 GCA_026193675.1 Gammaproteobacteria bacterium
ATACCTCTTCAGCCACAACCTGTTTTACTGCATCTGCAATTAATCCACCACGCTCCTTCTTAATTTCTTTCAGTAAAACGAGTGAATAATTTTCATTGCCATTTTTATTCTTTGCAACTGACTTTGAACTGACCGTATTAGGCTCAAGAATAAAGAGATTAATCCCAAGATAGATAAGGTTTACAAAAACAAGCAGGTAGATAAGAGTGCGCATGATTAGTTAATATCTTAAAACTTCTGCTCTGCTATCGAGCGTTTCATACCATGAAAGATGAGGTTGCGATCAATTTCTGAATTAGTCTTTAGTAGTTGACCAATTAGATCTGCTCCACCTCCCGTAAGAATGCAGCAACTTGCATCACCAACCTGCTCTTTTACTGAGTCAATCAGAGCGCCAATAGCATGAAAGCACCCTCTTTCAATTGCTGCATGAGTGTCAGCTGGAAATTCCATCATATCTATAGAAGGCATTGGAGTATTAAGATTGATGTTGGTTTCTGAAATTAATGAACGAATCATTGTCTCAATACCGGGAATAATATAACCACCGAGGTGATCACCATGAATGTCTACAATATCTACAGTAACAGCCGTCCCAATATCGCAAACCACAAATGGTAAAGGGTACCTCTCTACCGCACCAACAAGCGCATACCATCGATCGACACCTAGTCTTTCTGGGATCTCATACCCATTTTTCAGCTCATGCCACTTTTGTTTTGTTGCCAGAAAAACAGTTTCTACATCCCAATTACATTTAATCCATGCCTCAAACGCTATGTTAATTTCCTCACTAGCGACACTCACAACGACTACATCAGCATCTGGTGCAGCTAGCTGTGTCAAAACTTCAGTTAATTTGGCGTCAAAATCTTCCTGGGAGTATGAAAATGCATTGGGAGTTTCATCAAAATGCTCACGATCCTGCCACTTAATTCGACTGTTTCCAATATCAAAAAGAAGGGTCATGATGAAATCTCAGCGATATGTCCAGACGTGATCTTAATCAATTTTGATTCCGCATTTAGGAGTAGGCGTCCTGTTTTATCAATCCCATGATAGTATCCGCTCATGTTCTGAGTATCATTCTGCTCTACTGTAATAAATTTTCCCAATAAAAAATCATGCTTTTTCCATTGCTGTAGTTGCTGTGGATTAAGCTCATTAGAAAGATTACTTAATGTATTCAATAGTTTTTCAATTAGCATTGCAGTGAGTAGGCTTCGATTCTGCTGCCCTAATTCACTCTCAATTGATGTTGCCCTTAGAAGGTTTTTCAAAAAATGTTCTTTGCGATCTTTAATATTGATCCCTAGCCCCACAATCAAAGTAACTTTTTCACCTGTGAAAATCTGTTCCAGAATAATCCCAGCAATTTTCTTACCCGAAATATATACATCATTCGGCCACTTTACCTTCACCGCAGCCATTCCTACACTCTCAAGAAACTCGACCACAGATAGCGCAATTAATAGTGACTCGCCCCCTGCAACGGAGTAATCAGGGTCAATATTCCAGGAAATTGAAAGTGTTATATCCTCACCATATGATGAAGACCAGCTGCTTCCTCTTCGACCATAACCATTTGTCTGATACTCAGTAAGGCAAATTGTAGGCAACTTAGTTTTATTAATACCTTTTTTTAAATGGCCATTGGTTGACTCAAGGACTCTATGAATTTGAATCTCATGCTGAGGAAGATCTCTGTTTTTATTAAGGTATGTTTCAATATATTGCCTGTTTAATAGCGATCCAGGCTCTATCAGAACAATTCCATCATCATCCATTTCAGCAGTTAATCCCATCTGAGCAAATTTCATGATGAGTTCAGCCTGGGATAATCCCTGAACAGGACCAATTCTTCCTGTTTCGATAAATTGTTTGATCGGTAAATCAACCATATTTCAAATCCTACTCTAATTGAGAGTGGATATGCACAAACAGCAACTGCTGGAGCATACAAATTTTTGGCAAAAAAAAACCCAGTCGATAGACTGGGTTTTTAGAAATAAATCCTGGTAGTGTCCTACTTTCACATGGCGAAACACCACACTATCATCGGCGCTGAGCAGTTTCACTTCTGAGTTCGGGATGGGATCAGGTGGTACCTACACGCTATTGCCACCAGGAAAACTGGTTATCTGCATAGCAGATGAATTCGAAAAGCTGAAATTTGTTAGGTATAGCATTCGCTATAACACCACACACATATCGTGTGCCAAACTGCTTGGGTGTTATATGGTCAAGCCTCACGGGCAATTAGTACTGGTTAGCTTCACGTATTACTACGCTTCCACACCCAGCCTATCAACGTTGTAGTCTTCAACGACCCTTTAGGGAGCTCAAGGCTCCAGTGAGATCTAATCTTGAGGGGGGCTTCCCGCTTAGATGCTTTCAGCGGTTATCCTGTCCGAACATAGCTACCCGGCAATGCCACTGGCGTGACAACCGGAACACCAGAGGTTCGTCCA
>JAPHSO010000215.1 GCA_026193675.1 Gammaproteobacteria bacterium
CAGATAAGGGTTGAGGCGGAGCTCGATCTACACGGTTTTACCGTTAACGAAGCACGTGTTGAACTGACCGAATTTCTCCACTTTGCCATGGAGAGCGGACTACGCTGTGTGCGCATCATTCATGGAAAAGGTAAAAGCAGCCAGCCCATATTAAAACAGAAGGTCGACTACTGGTTGCGACAGAGAGAAGAGGTTCTAGCCTTCTGTTCTGCGATTAACCGAGATGGTGGTACAGGAGCGCTCTATCTACTGTTACGCCGCATAGACAGATTATAGTCCCCTAGTGATTTTTTCGATATTTAATAGCCATATTGCTCAAAACCAAGGCCGCTCCAGGACAGAATTTATAAACCTAGATGGGATTGTCCAAAACTTTTATCTGAAGTGAACATCTCTGGAAAGTGCTCAGGAGAGACTGGAGGGCTATAAAGGAAGCCCTGAATCTCATCACATTTTAACGCCTGCAAAAAGGTTAGTTGGGAATTTGTCTCTACCCCTTCGGCAATCACCTTTAAACCCATGCTGTGTGCCATACCGATAATTGCAATAACGATTGAGGCATCATCACTATCGACTGTAATATCCCGAACAAATGACTGATCTATCTTCAGCGAATCGATAGGGAAACGTTTTAAATAACTCAACGATGAATAGCCGGTCCCAAAATCATCAATAGAGAGCGCAATACCGAGGTCATGCAAGCTTTGCATCGTAACGATGGCTGCATCAACATCATCAATAATTGCTCCTTCGGTGATCTCCACCTCCAGATATCGAGGATCGACTCCCACCCGGGTAACAATTTCTTTGATACGTTCTAACAGGCCATGCTGTCGGAATTGTTGTGGAGAAAGATTTATTGCCATACGAAAATTGTCGAAGCCTGCATTAAGCCACTCTTTAACCTGGGTGCATGCCGTGATTAATACGTACTCACCAATAGTGTTGATAAGGCCGGTATACTCTGCAACAGGGATAAACTCAGCGGGTGAGATAATCCCCATCTCAGGATGATCCCATCGAATCAATGCTTCCATACCAACTATTCTGCCTGAGAACACATCGATCTTTGGCTGATAAACAAGAAAAAACTCATTCCGTTCAATGGCGAAACGTAACTGGTTCTCCAGCTTTAGATGTGCGTATGAGGCTTCATTGAGTTCTTCGGTATAAAACTGGTAATGGTTTCGACCCAGACGCTTGGCATGGTACATCGCAGCATCTGCGTTTTTGATTAAGGTATCTGTATTATATCCATCTTTTGGAAATACACTGACACCGATACTACAGGTGGTGTATATCTCTTCCCCTTCCAGTTCAACATTTTTTGATAATGTTTCGACAATTCGCTTAATAATGAGGTTAACCGGATCGATGGAATCAACATCGGCAAGCATAACCGCAAATTCATCACCGCCAAGACGGGCCAAAGTCAGATTCAAATAACCTTTATCATTATCCGAAAGGGCATCACTTGCGAGTAAACACTGCCTCAATCGCTCAGCCACAATAATTAGTAATTGATCGCCCGCACTATGTCCAAAAGAGTCGTTGATACGCTTAAACATATCAAGGTCAATCAACATAACCACTACAAGATGACCCATTCCTTGAGCACGTATCATCGCCTGCTCAAGTCGGTCCTGAAACAAAAATCGGTTGGGTAGCCCCGTCAGGCTATCATGCACATACTGAAACTCTAGCTCGCTTGTCCGTTTAGCAATTTGCTCCTCAAGATTCTGATTGTGTCCGCTAATCATGCGATATAGCTCAGAGCTCTCCAGAGCATATGCACTACTGTTAAGAATAATAGACATCATATTTTGCGCGGGCGAAGAAAAAGCAGTATTAACATCCTTAACAATACCCAGAAACATGCCACGCACCCGAGTCTTGGTGGTCAGCATATGCAAAATAACCCTGTATGGTGAGATTTCAGACCTGACCTCAACAGGATGATTTTGAGATAGTGCCCAGGCAAACTCTCCTTTATTGATCAGATTATCGATAATCTCATCTAAACCAAACTCATTATCTGCATCATCTGAATCAATGAGAGAAAAACTGGAGTCATCCTCATTAATGGCGAGAAAGGCCATCACATCAAAGTCTACAATCCGTTGTAGATAGAGTCGTGTTGTAGAAAATATTATTCGAGGATCTCGCATCTGCATCGCATTGCCATGAACCCCTTCCATTGAGGTCAACATAGACAATGCATTCAGATGCCAGCGGTTTACTGATTCAAGATGCTCTACACGTTTGCGGAGGAAATCCAGCTCATTTTCATCATGATTATTGTCGTCCAATGTCATAAGAGTGATGAATTATCCTAAGAATAGATCGACTGCAGCACCATATTGCAGCAGCAACTGCTCTGAGATAAGAGGGAGTTTCTCATTCTCTAGACCAAGCCGAGTCCAGGCTGATTCAACAAATAACGGCACTGATGGCTCTCCACTATTCCCCAGTTTAAACGCGTTCACAATGATATCCGCAACATGTACCGTCGCAGCCTCTTCGGGATATCGCTTGGCATGCCCCGGAGCATGATGATATGCGACCCCCTCTTGCAGAGAGACAGGCAACTGCCATTGAGACAGTAGCACTTCACTAACGGCGGTATGATCAAAGCCGAGCAACTGTTTCTCAACCTGATAAACAGGTATGCCTTTATCCACGGATAATTCTATAGCACTATTTAACTCTTCCGGTATCTGTAGATACATGATCAAACGACCAATATCATGCAATAAACCAAGGACATGAAAACGTTCAACATTCGCTTCACGTCTGTAGGTAGCTATAACACGAGCAGCTATACCTGTCGCAATTGAGTGACGCCAAAACGACTCCATATTGACGTGCTGATCAGGAATATTTTTAAATAGCTCAATCACACTGGTCGCCAGAACCAGATCTCGTAGCTGTTTGGTCCCAATAACCGTAATTGCTCGACTCACCGTTTCAACCTGTGAGGGGAAATTAAACATCGCACTATTTGCGATTCGAAGTAGCCGCGCTGTTAGTGAAGGATCATCGGAGAGAATGAATGCAATATCAGAAAGGTCACTATAGGGATCATTAATCGATTCATCTAACCTCCTGTAAATTGTTGGTAGCGATGTGATCCCTTTACATCTGGAAACTAACTGTTCAGGTGTCATCGTCATTTATCTGGCAGGCAGTTCGGTTAAATGTTGTTCAATGAGATCTTTTTTCACCACATCAACCAAGGCGGTCATCACCGGATGCCTAACATCTACACCCTTGAATCGTTTTTCAATCTCGCAATCAATTGCCTTTATGATCTCAGGAGAGAGATCACCTATCTCTTTTTTAGGTAGAGAGTCCTCAATATCTTCATTATTCTCAATATCAACACTCATCACACCCCAGGTACGCAGCACCTTGAGATGCTTCTCTTCAACGATGGTTCCAAGTTTAAGCAACATCCGACCATTTAGATCCTGTACATCAGCCGCAAGAACCATCCCTGCCTGTAGTTTGTCTGTAGGAATAATAGCCATAAAATATAGAATAGCAGAAGAGATATCTCAGAGAAGAGGAGCATTCCAATAAAAGCCAACTTAAATGCTTTATTTAGATATCTGTCACACAATTTATCTTTATATCGATAAGCAATTCACAGCAAAACATAGCTCATTGCTGTAGCTGGACATTTATGTCATTAAATTATTTTATTGGTATCTAAACAGTTGTCACTAGCTTGATGAGCCATCCTGCTTTTGTGGAATGAGGAATTGAAACAAGGCGCCACCTTCAGGCCGATTCTCTGCCCATATCCTGCCACGGTGCTCTTCTATAATCTCCCTCGAAATAGCTAGACCTAGCCCCGTACCGCCAGCTCCTGTATCGGTCAAACTACTTTGACTAAATTTATCAAAAACTGAATCCAACTCGCCCTCGGGAATACCTGAGCCACTATCAGCCACACTAATCCCAATGGCACTCTCACTCCCCAACTCTCCGCAAATCACAGTAAAGGTGATCAAACCATCATGGGGGGAGAATTTAATAGCATTTGAGATAAAGTTGGTCACCACCTGCCTGATACGTGCCGCATCAAACTCACCCTTTGTCACACAATCATTTGCAATAATCTTAACGGTCAGCTGGTTCTCCTCAAGGGTCGCCTGTTGCTCAGCTACTGTTCTGTCGATCACTTCAACTAGATCGGCTGATGCAAAATCCATCGTCATTTTGCCAGCTTCAAGTTTAGAGAGATCGAGCAGGTCGTTGATAAACAGGAGCAGGCGCTCGCCTGAGATATGAATCGAATCAAAATAGTGTCTCAGCACTTTCCGCTCAGCGGTATCGATCTTCTTAATACCAAAATTTGAGAAGCTCATAATCCCATGCATTGGCGTACGCAACTCATGGGAGATGTTGGAGAGGAAATTGGATTTGGCCTGATTTGCCTGCTCCGCATGCTCGCGTGCCTCCTCAGCTTCTGCTATGGCAATCTTGAGCTGCTCGGTTCGTCGCTCCACCTCCTGCTCAAGCCTGTGTTGAGTCTGGTGCTCAATATCGAGAAACTTCTCCTTGTCACTCTCAATCCGCTGCAGCATCGTGTTGAACGAACGCTCCATCAGTTTAAGTTCATTATCCTCCTCACCACTAAACTCCGGTTCAAAATGGATGTTCTCAAGATCAATATCACCAATTTTTGAGGTAAATCGATTGAGTGGAATAAACAGATAGCGTCGGAAGACATAACTGAGCAATAACCAGATTGCGATACTGATCACGATGGCGTTGATGGTAATGAGAATAAAGTGAACAAGCACTCGATCGAGAAGAACCTCTCGATTTGAGTAGAGCTTAATATCGGCAAGCTGGACTCGACTCGCCCCAAAGCTCTTTACAATAGAAAATTGGTGCAGGTACTCCTCATCTGGCTCGCCATAGATTGTCCGCTCATGACCTGAATCGAGCTCAGATATCTCGATTCCCACCACCGTCGGCAGATTGAGCATTCCGGTAATTGTTGAATCTAGCTGTGCTCTGTCGAGATCCCAGAGCGCCCCCTCCAACATTGGGCTAAAGGTCTCCTCAATCAGTACCAGCTCCTCAATGAGCTTCTCGTGAGTATGCTTAAATTCGATGTAGGCGTGTAGCGAAGTGACGAGGAGTGTCACCGATAGATAGAGCAGAACAACAATTCGCAGCAGTTTGGTTGAAATAGATTGTTTAACACTGCTATTCACGCGCTATCAAAACTCCCCGTTGAATTCCTACTCATTTGGACAACTGAAATACCCCAAACCCCATAGACAAGGTAAGTTAATCGCTAGCTTAGATCAATCATTAACCGCCGGTATCATCGTCACCATCAACTCACGGATCAGGGCAGTTGCATAACTACCTGCTGGAAGTGAAAACCCAAGCTGAAGTTCAGTAGAACTCAACCACTCCCATTTCAACCCATCAATTTTCATCTGAAGCGGCCGCCGACTCTGATCCATTCTTGCCCCCTTCAGTCCTTCAATTAAAGCAGCATTCTGTGCCGCAACCCTGTTTTCAAACAGGCTGGCATCCCGCTCAGTTAGAGATCTGCCATCACCCCATAGTGGGCCGGCATGAATCAGCCTTCCCTGTTCCAGTAGCTCACAATGTTGAGGGTTATCCATCGCAAAGGTGAATCCTCGAGGATCTTCCTCCGTCCAGACCCAGTCACCATCGATAACCTGATCCCAATTGCCCGCCTCTACTCGCAGTGAGAGCAGATGATTAAACAGATAGGAGCGCGCAGCCGAGAGATAGATACCCCGTTTGGAGCGATCCTTCACCTTGATCTCGCGACTAAACATCCTAGACGCCTGCTGTAGATTGTCTCCATCAAAACCAAAACGCTGCTCCCCAAAGTAGTTAGGGATTCCTCTCTCTTTTATTGTTGCCAATCTGTTATCAATTTCGGCCTGATCGCCATCAACCTGACGCAGCACAATGGTGAAATGGTTGCCCGCCAACTCGCCCCGTTTCAACTTACGCCGGTGACGACTTACCGAGAGCAGCTCTATCTGTTCACCATCCTGATCACGATTGAGCAGCGACCAGTCCGGCTCTTCCCTGCCTGTTGTCGTGACGGTGAAGGCCTGTGTAGTGACGGCCCGACGATCCTTCATCCCGGCCAGACCGACATCCATTTTCTGCACCCCGACCAGCCGGGCTATCTGACGTGCGATCCAGTCACTATTACTATTGCGTTTACGAACTGTCAGAAAGGCGTGCTCTCCCTCTCCACTAGCTTCAAAACCCAGATTCTCAACAACAACAAAATCTTCTGGCTCTGTACGCATCACTCCTGATCCCACAGGACCACCATAAGCGTATGACCAATCAAAACTCAAATCGAGTGGTGCACTTCCGCCATTACTCATGCAAAAGTACAACCGCGTGCGCCGAGATCCCCTCTGCCCGTCCGACAAAGCCCATCTTCTCAGTGGTGGTCGCCTTGACATTCACGTTGCCATCATCAAGCCTCAGATCGCTTGCGATATTGGCCACCATCTGTTCGATATGGGGGGCCAGCTTTGGTGCCTCTGCAAGAATCGTCAGATCGACGTTGGCAATCTGATACCCCTTGGTCAACATTAGCTTGAGTACTTCACGTAATAAAATGCGGCTATCGATTCCTGCATATTCGGCGCTGTTATCGGGAAAATGGCGACCAATGTCACCAAGGGCTGCCGCCCCAAGGATTGCATCGCACAATGCATGCAGCGCCACATCACCATCAGAGTGGGCCTTTAATCCTGACTCATGAGGGATCTCAACACCACAGAGGATGAGCTGTTTGCCCGCCTCAAACTGGTGGGCATCGTAACCGTGACCTATACGCATCATTTCGCCTGCTCCTCTCGATTGAGCTGTTTCAGATAGAGCTCTGCCAACTGCAGATCTCCCGGTTGAGTAATTTTGATATTAGTGGCTCGCCCCTTGACCATTTTCGGCCGGAAGCCCGCCAACTCCATTGCTGATGCATCATCGGTAACCACTTTGCCCGCCCTCGCAGCGTCAACAAGGGCGTCGGTCAGCATTTGAAGATGAAACATCTGAGGGGTAAAGGCGCGCCACAACTGGCTACGATCAGGTGTACCGATCACCTCAGAGCTGGCATTGGTCTGTTTCACGGTATCACTGATCGGCGTACCCAGCAGACCCCCAACAGGATGATCCTTAAGTTCATCAAGCAGATGATCCAGATCGTCCCGGCTCAGGCAGGGACGGGCAGCATCATGCACCAGCACCCAATCATCTATAGCAGCAACCTGTTTTAGCTGTTGCAGTGCTTTGAGTACTGAATCACAACGTTCAACCCCACCGGATGCTGTCATCAGCGCAGGATGTTTAAATCCCAAGTCCTGCCAATAGGGGTCGCCATCGGTAATAGCAACGACCACCCCGGCAATGCGCGGGTGCTCAACAAAACGAGAGAGGGTCCACTCGATTACGGTTCGGCCATTGAGTGGAAGATACTGCTTTGGGATGTCACTGCCCATACGTCGGCCAGAACCTGCGGCAGGAACCACAACCCAAAATTTTTGGCTCATCTGGATGCCTCCGATGGTGTGATAACCTGAACGAAGGTTTCACCCTTTTTGATCATTCCCAGTTCAGAACGGGCACGCTCCTCAACCGCTTCTAGACCCCGTTTGAGATCGATCACCTCAGCCTCAAGTGCGAGGTTTCTCTCCTGGAGTTTACTATTCTCCAGCTTCTGAACCTCGACCGCCTGATTGATCTGCCAGAGACGAATCAGACCACCAGTTCCGAACCAGAGGCGATATTGCAGCAGGAGGAAGAGCACAATGAGTATTGTCAGTATGCTCTTCAATCCTACGCTCCATCGCTCTCACAAAGACTGTGAGTTCGCAGCTCTACTTGAGATTATAAAAGGCTTCACGACCCGGATAACGGGCCTTGTCTCCCAGCGCCTCAGAGATACGCAGTAGACGATTATATTTAGCGACACGATCAGAACGCGACATTGAACCGGTCTTAATTTGACCCGCATTGGTGGCCACAGCAAGATCGGCGATGGTGGTATCTTCAGTCTCGCCAGAACGATGTGAGACAACTGCAGTGTAGCCGGCATCTTTAGCCATCTGGATTGCCGCAAGAGTTTCGGTAAGAGTACCGATCTGATTCACCTTAATCAGAATAGAGTTACCGATCGACTTGTCGATACCCTCTTTAAGGATCTTGGTATTGGTGACAAATAGATCGTCGCCAACCAGTTGAACCTTCTTACCAAGACGTTCAGTGAGTAGCTTCCAACCATCCCAGTCGCTCTCATCAAGTCCATCCTCGATTGAGATAATGGGATACTTGTCGACCCAGGACTCGAGCAGATCAACAAACTCTTCTGAGGTCAGGCTCTTACCCTCAGACTTAAGCTCATACTTACCATTCTCGTAAAACTCGCTACTGGCCGCATCGATGGCGATCATCACCTCTTCTCCAGCCTTATAACCGGCAATCTCAATCGCCTCAAGGATCACGGTAATCGCCTCTTCATTGGAAGAGAGGTCGGGGGCGAATCCACCCTCATCACCGACAGCGGTGTTCATACCCTTAGCACTCAACACACCTTTCAAGGCATGGAAGATCTCTGCACCACAACGTACGGCATCCTCAAAACTCTTAACACCTACAGGCATCACCATAAATTCCTGCAGATCAACACTGTTGTCGGCATGCTCGCCACCATTAATGATATTCATCATGGGGACTGGCAGATCATACTGCTGTACACCCAGACTGAGGATTCGATACAGAGGCAGACCGTGTGCCTGAGCGGCCGCCTTGGCAGCAGCAAGTGAAACGGCCAGGATTGCATTGGCTCCCAGATTGGATTTGTTTTCGGTGCCATCCAGGTCGATCATCGCCTGATCAAGTTCTACCTGCTCGTGCGCATCCATTCCAATCAATTTTCTAGCAATAATCTTGTTGATGTTATCAACCGCCTTAAGTACACCCTTGCCGCCAAAACGAGCTTTGTCGCCATCACGTAGTTCGATCGCCTCACGCGATCCGGTCGATGCACCGGAAGGAACCGCTGCACGCCCCATGGCGCCACAGGCCAGCATCACATCGGCTTCAACGGTTGGATTTCCACGTGAATCGATGATCTCACGGCCACGGATATTAACAATTTGGGTTTTCAGTTTACTCATTTGGGTATTCCCACAATCTCTTGATTTAAATTCGAAAAATTCTTTAATTTTTAGCCTTCTAATTGGCTAAAAGCCTTCAGCAAAACCGTGCTGCTTAACCGTCTCATCGATCGTCATCAGCAACATCAGTAGATCCTCCATCTGATCCAGACGCAGCATATTGGGACCATCACTCAACCCCTTCTCGGGATCGGGATGGGTCTCCATAAACAGACCTGAGACACCACTGGCAACTGCTGCACGCGCCAACAGTGGAACAAATTCCCGCTGACCACCCGACTTGCCACCCAGACCGCCGGGCTGCTGTACCGAATGGGTCGCATCAAACACTACCGGGGCACCACTATTACGCATGATGCCTAGACCACGCATATCGGAGACCAGAGTGTTGTAGCCAAACGAGACACCACGATCGCACACCATGATCTGCTCATTACCCGCTTCACGCGCCTTGGCAACCACATGCTCCATATCATTGGGGGCCAGGAACTGCCCCTTTTTAATATTGACCGGTCTGCCCTGACTGGCAACCGCCTGAATAAAGTTGGTCTGACGACAGAGAAATGCCGGTGTCTGTAACACATCAACCACTGAGGCAACCTCATCCAGAGGAGTGTCTTCATGTACATCGGTCAGAATAGGTAGATTGAGCTCATGCTTCACCTTTTCAAGGATACGCAGCCCCTCTTCAATACCGGGACCACGAAAACTTGAGGAGGAGGTACGATTAGCCTTATCAAAAGATGATTTGAAGATAAACGGCATATCAAGACGATCACAGATCTGTTTCAGCTCTGTAGCGGTCTCCATCACCA
>JAPHSO010000141.1 GCA_026193675.1 Gammaproteobacteria bacterium
CGACAGCGTGGAGAGTAGACAATACCGCCGCTACGACGAAAGCCCACCTCTGAAAGATTATTGAAGATGGTCATCGTCATCGGAAACTTGGGATCGGCGAGTACAGTGGTCTGCTCCCGCTCACTCAGATAACTACATGGATGTGGTGGGCTGAGGTAGAAATAGAGCTCCTCAGGTAGATCAAAATTCAAGCGTCTTCTCCAGCATCTTTGTCAAACTGCCATTGCCCACGATGGGTCTCAATCGGCTCTGCATACCGGTTAAGATAGTCCATAAATTGCTCGCGCGAAATGTCGATTGCTCCAAAGCGACTCAAATGCCCTGAGGCGATCTGGCAATCGATCAGTTGAAACTCCCAATTGATGAGCTGGCCGACCAGCGTGGCAAAGGCGACCTTAGAGGCGTCTGATCTACGGGCAAACATCGATTCACCAAAAAAGACCTTTCCCATCGAGATGCCATAGAGTCCGCCAACCAGCTCGTCCTCAAACCATGCCTCAACCGAGTGGGCGAAACCGGCCCGATGAAGTTCACTGTAGGCCTGCTTCATCTCATCGGTGATCCAGGTTCCCGGCTCGGCCTCTGCATCATCGGTCGGTCGGGGTTGGCTACATCCCTCAATCACCTCATCAAAGGCTTTATCGAGGGTGACTCGGTAGATCTTCTTTCGAAGCGTCTTGCTAAGACTCTTACTGATCTTAAGCTCTTTGGGGAAGATGACCGCACGTGGCGCTGGACTCCACCACAGAATGGGATCGCCCTCAGAAAACCAGGGGAAGATGCCGTTGCGGTAGGCGTTAAGAATACGGTTGGGGGAGAGATCACCCCCCACGGCGAGCAGCCCGTTGGGCTCGCTCATCGCCAGGGATGGATCGGGAAAGGTGGGATCGCCCCATGCAGGATTTAATCTGTATGGGGCGCTCAAAAGATATTATTTATTAAGGTTGTCGAGATAACGCTCAGCATCAAGAGCTGACATACAACCGGTTGCTGCAGAGGTGATCGCCTGCTTGTAGATCTGGTCAGCAACGTCGCCGGCTGCAAACACACCTTCAATTGATGTGGCAGTGGCATTACCTTCGCGACCACTGTTGATCTTGAGGTAGCCGTGATCCATCTCCAGCTGTCCGGCAAACAGATCGGTATTGGGCTTATGACCAATGGCGATAAAGACACCGGTCAGCTCCAGATCTTTGGTTGAACCATCTTGAGCGTTCTTAATACGGACGCCTGTTACACCGGAGTCGTCACCCAGAACCTCATCCACTTCATGATTCCACTCAATGGTGATGTTGCCGGTTTTTGACTTCTCGATCAGCTGGTCCGAGAGGATCTTTTCACAACGGAAAGAGTCACGACGGTGGATGACGGTCACATGCTCCGCGATGTTAGAGAGATACAGCGCCTCCTCAACAGCGGTGTTGCCACCACCTACAACTGCAACCTTCTGGTTGCGGTAGAAGAAACCGTCACAGGTGGCACAGCCCGACACACCGCGACCCTGGAATTTCTCTTCAGACTCAAGACCAAGATACATCGCCGATGCACCGGTTGCGATAATCAGCGCATCACAGGTGTAGCTGCCGCTATCGCCTTTAAGGGTAAATGGACGACTCTGCAGATCGGCCTCGTTGATCATGTCGAAGATCACCTTGGTATCGAAACGCTCGGCATGCTCCAGCATTGATTGCATCAGCGCAGGACCCTGAAGCCCCTCAGCACCACCTGGCCAGTTATCGATCTCGGTCGTGGTCATCAGCTGACCGCCCTGTTGCAGGCCGGTAATAATGACCGGATTGAGGTTGGCGCGCGCCGCATAGACCGCTGCGGTGTAACCGGCAGGTCCTGATCCGAGAATAATAAGCTGATGGTGTTGAGTGTCACTCATTGTGTGCTCCTTGTGGGTGGTTTTCACCCGAGTTAAATTTGGGGCGGATAGATTGAGAACAGGTGAACTTCCGCTAATTCGATTAATTGACTATGGTACGAAATGGGCCTGCCAAGGTAAAGCAGCTATAGCCTATGCGCCATTTGTGACGATGGTTCAATTATCTGAGCAGAAGAGTCAAAATTCCTACCTGACCGCTGCGTATAGCTATGTATAATTGGGTCAATCATTTGAGTAACAAGGTTCAGGGAGCAAGACCCAGTTTGGCATCTAAACAGGCATCACAAAAAGTGACATCCGAATCTCAGGTAAGTCACAAACTCAACCACTCTCTGCGAGAGGTTGGCCTAATCCTGATCGGCACAATAGCCATCTTTCTGCTATTGGCGCTTTACAGTTTTCACCCCCTCGATCCGGGCTGGTCCCACAGTGGAAATCGCAGCGAGATCTTCAATTTTGGGGGTCAGACAGGTGCCTGGCTTGCCGACCTGCTGCTTTATCTATTTGGGCTGATGGCCTATCTACTGCCGATGTTGGTGGGCTACTTCGCCTGGTTGACCTACCGTGACAAGAGTTTTGTTCAGGGTGAGCATCAAGTTGTTCCCACAATGATCAAGGTGGGTGGCTTCCTACTATTGATGCTGAGCGGAAGTGGTCTGGCTCACCTCCATTTTGTCGCCGGGCCGGGGCTACTGCCTGAGTCAAACCACCCCGGTGGGGTTTTGGGACATATGGTCTCGGAGCAGGGTTTTGCGCTGCTATTTGGTGGCTTGGGCGCAACCCTGCTACTGCTGGCGCTGTTTATGACCAGCATCACCCTCTTCACCGGTCTTTCGTGGATCTGGTTGATGGATGTGACCGGTGGTTATACCCTCGCACTATTGGGGCGGATCCGTGGCCTCTGGTGGTCGATTCGTGATCGGATTTATGCCTACAAAGAGGCCCAAAAACGTGAAGAGCGAGTTGAAGAGCGGCATAAAAAGGTGGCTAAACGTAAGCCTCCAAGAATTGAACCGGTCATTAATGAGCCCAAAAAAGAGACGGTGCGCGAAAAGAAGGAGCGTCAGCAGACCCTGTTTGATTCAGCTGTCGATGAGGCACTACCGCCGCTCTCTCTGCTGGATCTTCCCCCCGATTCACGCAAGCCGATCTCTCGCGATGCACTAGAGGCGGTCTCCAAACTGCTGGAGATGAAGCTGCAGGACTTCAATATTGAGGTGCTGGTGGAGTCGGTCCATCCCGGCCCAATTATCACCCGCTTTGAGATACAACCTGCTCCGGGGGTAAAAGTGAGCCAGATCTCCAATCTGGCAAAGGATCTAGCCCGTTCGCTCTCAACCATGAGTGTGCGGGTGGTCGAGGTGATCCCCGGCAAGACTACGATTGGCATCGAGGTTCCCAACGAAATTCGTGAAATGATCTATCTCTCAGAGACCCTGCGCTCAGAGGCCTACGAAAAGTCGAAATCGCCACTGACGATGGCACTCGGTAAAGATATCGGTGGCGAGCCGATGGTTGCCGACCTTGCCAAGATGCCCCATCTGCTGGTTGCCGGTACCACCGGCTCGGGTAAGTCTGTGGCCGTCAATGCGATGATCCTCAGTATTCTCTATACCGCTACCCCGAAAGAGGTGCGCATGATCATGATCGATCCCAAGATGCTGGAGCTGTCGATCTACGATGGTATTCCCCATCTGCTATCCCCCGTAGTGACCGACATGAAGGATGCATCCAATGCATTGCGTTGGGCGGTGGCCGAGATGGAGCGACGTTATAAATTGATG
Organism: Gammaproteobacteria bacterium; assembly: GCA_026193675.1. GTDB lineage: Bacteria > Pseudomonadota > Gammaproteobacteria > Thiohalomonadales > Thiohalomonadaceae > JAOTST01. The sequence goes on from JAPHSO010000141.1 coordinate 3,673, forward strand.
GCTGCGATGGGGGTACGGAACCTCGCCGGCTTTAACAAAAAGATGAAGGATGCGATCGCCGCGGGCGAACCCATCGATGATCCATTCTTTGTGCCCAATCCACTGGCTGAAGAGCCAGAGACCACACCAACACTCGATACACTGCCCTATATCGTCGTGGTGGTCGATGAGTTGGCCGATATGATGATGGTGGTCGGTAAAAAGGTGGAGGAGCTGATTGCCCGTCTGGCCCAGAAGGCACGTGCCTGTGGTATCCATCTGATCCTGGCAACCCAGCGTCCATCGGTTGACGTGCTGACCGGACTGATTAAGGCCAACATACCGACCCGTATCGCCTTCCAGGTCTCCTCCAAGATCGACTCACGTACCATCCTTGATCAGATGGGCGCTGAGGCGCTACTGGGCCATGGTGACATGCTCTATCTCCCTCCCGGAAGAGCGGTGCCTGAGCGTATCCATGGTGCCTTTGTCTCTGACGAAGAGGTCCACCGAGTGGTCGATAACCTCAAGCGTCGCGGTAAGCCCGAATATATTGATGAGATTCTTAACGGTATCGAGGAGAGCGAGGGTGGTGCCTTCCCGGGTGACCCGATGGCACTCGATAGCGAACAGGATGCACTCTACGATCAGGCGGTGCAGATCGTCACCGAGACCCGTAAGGCCTCAGTATCGGGTATTCAGCGTCGCCTGAAGATCGGTTACAACCGTGCGGCGAGAATGGTCGAGGCGATGGAGGCTGCAGGCGTGGTGGGAACACTACAATCCAACGGCCAGCGTGAAGTGATTGCACCACCACCCGTCAAATAGCTAAATCTCGTTTTTGGAAGATGGAGAGAACAAATTGAGCTCTCTGTTGTCCAAGAGTCTATGACTAAAACAATTAAACTGGATCAAACATTAATGAAAGCGCTTTTTCTGACACTCTTCTTGTTGCTCAACTCAACACTCACTCTGGCAGCTGAGGGGCGTGACCGTCTGGAGAGCTTTCTTGCGAATCTTAAAACGATGGAGGCCACTTTTGTCCAGACCATCAAAAGTCCCAAAAAAGAGGAGCTTGAGCGCAGTGAGGGGCAGATCTGGCTCACCCGCCCCAACCAGTTTCGACTCACCTATCAGGCACCCTATGAGCAGTTGATTGTTGCCGATGGCGTGAAGGTGTGGCTCTACGATAAAGATCTGGAACAGGTGACCGTCAAACCACAGAGTGACTCCCTGGGTAGTTCTCCCGCCTCTCTACTGGCTGGGGCGAAACCTCTAGATGAGGAGTTTCGTGTTGAAGAGCTAGGCCTGCATGAGGGATTTGAGTGGATCAATCTCTATCCCAGGGCGCCCGATGCCGCCTTTGACTACATTCGCGTCGCGATGGATGGTGAACTGCTACGGGCCATAGAGATGGTCGATGGCTTTGGTCAGCAGACCCGACTCTACTTTGATCAAATTACCCTGAATAAAGGCATCGGCAACAGCCGTTACAAATTTGCCCCGCCAGCAGGGGTTGATGTCATCGGTGAGTAAACCTATTTAACTGCTAATTAATATTTAATCTTTGAGGAAAACATCGTGCGTTTAATTATTGGACTACTTCTATCTCTTTCAATCGCAGTTGCCAATGCTGCCGGACTTGAAATTAAAGAGCTAAAAAAGGGCGAAGGCCAGATTGCGAAAGCGGGTGATACCGTATCGGTTCACTACACCGGCTGGTTGCTGGATGGCACCAAGTTCGATTCAAGTGTCGACCGTGGCAAACCTTTTGAGTTTGAACTGGGTGGCGGCATGGTCATCAAGGGATGGGAGCAGGGTGTTGCCGGGATGCATGTGGGTAGTAAGGTCGAGCTGATTATCCCTCCCGAGCTGGCCTATGGAAAACGTGCTGTGGGTGGTGGTCTGATTCCGGCCAACTCAACGCTCAAGTTTGAGGTCGAGCTGCTGGCAATCAAAGAGCCTCCATACAAAAACATCAGCAATGCAGAACTTAAGAAGCTGCTTGATGATGGTGTGAAGATCTATGATATTCGTCGTGATGAAGAGTGGAAGCAGACCGGCGTTGTTGTCGGTAGCCGTAAACTGACCCTGTTTGATGCCAGAGGTGGACAGAATGCAGAGTTCATCCCAACCTTTATGAAAGAGGTTAAGCCGAATGAGCCTGTCATCATCATCTGTCGTACCGGAAACCGCACTGCTGCTGCGGCCAAATTTTTCAGTGAGAGACTCGGTTACAAAAATCTCTACAATGTAAAAGATGGCATCACCAAATGGATTAGCGAAGGCAATCCTGTAGAGAAAATTTAGGAGCCACTCAGGGTGGGTGATCTCTTTGATTCACTAGAGACTGTCGGCGAGATTCTGGGAGAGGTCGCAGATTCTTCCGCTGATAAAAAAGAGTGCACCCACCCCGCAAATCCCAACCAGCCACTGGCCGATCGAATGCGGCCCGCGACGCTGGAGCACTTTTTCGGTCAGCAGCATCTCATTGCTGAGGGCAAACCACTCAGAACTGCCATTGAGTCGGGCCAACCCCACTCAATGATCTTCTGGGGCCCTCCCGGCACCGGTAAAACCACCCTGGCGAAACTGATCGCCCATCAGGTTGAGGCAGAGTTCATCACCCTCTCGGCGGTGCTCTCCGGGGTAAAAGATATTCGTGCAGCAATCGACAAGGCCAAACAGATCGAACAGGCCTATGGTCGTGGCACGGTGCTGTTTGTCGATGAGGTACACCGCTTTAATAAATCTCAGCAGGATGCCTTCCTGCCGTTTCTCGAAGATGGCACCGTCACCTTTATCGGTGCCACCACCGAAAATCCCTCGTTTGAACTCAACAACGCACTGCTTTCGCGGGCGCGTGTCTACAAACTCAAATCTCTCACCCCAGATGACATCCGTCAGATTATCGACCATGCCATCAATGAAGGACTCACAGAACGAAATCTAATTGTCGAAGAGCCACTCAGAGATCGTCTCGCTGAGCAGGCCGATGGAGATGCCAGAAGGGCGCTCAATCTGCTGGAGATCGCCGCCGACCTTGCTGAGCCGGTTGAGGGGAATGGTGAGCAGCTGGTCATCAGTGAAGAGACGCTCAATGAGATCATCTCCGGCGGCGTGCGTCGTTTCGACAAGGGGGGGGAGGAGTTTTATGACCAGATCTCCGCGATGCATAAATCGATGCGCGGCTCCAATCCCGATGCCTGTCTCTACTGGCTGGCGCGCATGCTCGATGGTGGTTGTGATCCACTCTATATCGCACGGCGTGTAGTGCGCATGGCCTCAGAGGATGTGGGTAATGCCGATCCCCGTGCACTCACTCTCGCTCTCAATGCTTGGGATGTGCAGGAGCGCCTCGGTAGCCCAGAAGGTGAGCTGGCGATCGCCCAGGCGATTGTCTATCTGGCGGTGGCCCCCAAGAGCAACGCCGTCTACAAGGCCTTTAATGCGGTGATGGCGGATGTCCGTTCAGGTTCAACCCACGAGGTGCCGATCCACCTGCGTAATGCCCCAACCAAACTGATGAAAGAGCTCGGTTACGGTCACGAATACCGTTATGCCCATGATGAGCCAGAGGGTTACGCAGCAGGGGAGAACTATTTTCCTGAAGATATGACACCACAAAACTACTACCAGCCGGTCGACCGTGGTCTGGAACAGAAGATTCAACAGAAGCTGGCCCATCTGCGTGAGCTTGATGAGCGCTATCGCAATAACAGCAAATAAACCCACCCGCTGTATCCCCTCATTAGAGTGGTGTATTCTTCAGCTATGTCTTTACAAATTGCAGCCATAGCCAGCGGCGGTGCCATCGGTGCCCTGCTCAGATTCTGGATCTCAAACGGGGTCTACAGTTTTATGGGGCGTGATTTTCCCTACGGCACTCTGGTCGTCAATGTGGTCGGCTCCTTCGCAATGGGTATCGGCTTTATCTTTCTGGTAGAGCGGGCCGCGCTGGCCCCTGAGTGGCGTGCATTTCTGTTGGTGGGTCTGCTCGGTGCCCTCACCACCTTCTCAACCTTCTCAATCGAAACTCTCAACCTGATCGAATCGGGTGCACTCACCAAGGCGGCGATCAATATGGTCGGTAGTGTATTGGTCTGTGTGGTTGCCGTTTGGGCAGGTGTTCTTCTAGCGAGGCAATTATGAATACAACGGAAGTGACCGTAGTTCGGCTCTACCTTCGTGAGGGACATGAGATCCTCAGTAAAGTGATGAAAGAGCTGCAGGGCAATGTACGTGGGGTGACTGCATTTCGTGGTATCGCCGGTTTTGGAGACCACGGTGAGTTGCACACATCGGCATTGATTGATCTCTCGCTTGATCTACCGTTGGTGGTCGAGTTTTTTGAAGAGAGCACAAAGGCAGTGCAGCTGATCGAAAAACTCAACGAATTTGATGAGGTGCACCATATCCTCAGCTGGTCAGCCAATGTGCATGGCTGAGTGACGCCCTCAATTAAACGATAAAGGACATAATGATGCGTAACCTACTACTCCTGCTGTTGGCCTTTACCACCTTTGCTACAGTTGCAGCCGAGAATCCCATCGCAGTTAAGCCCATCACTGTTTACTACGTTGATGATGAATCGTTTGAGGATATTAAAGAGAACGTTGCATCTGCGATTACAGATCGAGGTCTGACCGTAAGTGGAACCCTCCACGTTCAAGAGATGTTAGATCGCACCGGTGATGATCTCGGTTTTGGCAAAGGCCCCTATCTAAAAGCTGAATCACTTGAGTTCTGCAGTGCATACATATCGCACAAAATGATTAAAACGAATCCTTACAATATGGGCATCTGTCCCTTCACCATTGCCATATACATCCTTCATAAAGAGCCTGGTCGAGTCTATGTCGCCTACAAGGTGCCATCACTTGCTGGTAATGCAGAAGAGGTGATGGAAGAGGTGATTGATCTACTTGATGGTGTTGTAAAGGATTCTATTGAATAACTTAATTCAGGATTGCTAAAGTCTAAACAGGGAAAAAGGAATAAACATGGAGTTAGGTTATGGAATAATTTGGATGAACTCATTCATTCAAATGATGGAGCGAAGTAAGCCCCATTTTCGAAATTATTTACCGACCCGTTTACTCAAAGCAGATCCTTATAAATCAAGGTCTTAAAATTTTTTGGAATTTTACCGGACAAAAGTGACC
>JAPHSO010000249.1 GCA_026193675.1 Gammaproteobacteria bacterium
CAACCAACAGGATTCCGAGGTGCTGTCCGGCGATCGGGCTGCTCGCCAGTACAGAGTAGTTGAGATAATTTCCCCCGAGAAAGAGCGTGATAATCCCAACACCCGCATAGATAATCACCCCAAGGCTAGCGAGAAGTCGCAGGATTTTCGGAGGAATAACCTGCTCTGCAGCATCCAGCCCAAATACCAGAGCATAGAGTATGAGAGCGGAGCTCATAATGACGCCCGCCTGAAAACCTCCGCCGGGACCAAAATCACCATGGAACTGCACATAAAGTGCAAACACAATAATGAGTGGAATCAGAGATTTTGAGACGACCCGAAGGATAAGATTATGCGTCATTTTCCTCGCCCTCTTTGCCCACGGCATTTGATCTCCTGCGCCTGCCGCCAATCAACAACAATACTGCAATGCCCGCAGTAAAAATAACCACAACCTCCCCCAGGGTATCGAATCCTCGATAACTGGCCAACACCGCCGTAACGATATTTGGGACCCCTGTCTCCGTAAAGGAGCGCTCTACGTAATAGGGGGCCACATGCATTTGAGCCGGCGCTTGCAGATCACCAAATGCGGGGATGTCCAGAGTGCCGTAAACCAGCGCAGCTCCGGTCACTAAGACGACCGTCAACGGCAACCAGGGCCGGTGACTTCCTGATTGTTTCTCTTTGTGATCTTTGGTCAGCGCAATCGTTGTCAGCATCAGCACGGTTGAGATGCCCGCGCCGACAGCCGCCTCGGTAAAGGCCACATCAACCGCATCCATCACGATAAACATCGCGGCGGATAGAAAGCTGAATATTCCAAACAGCATGATAATGGCAAAAAGATCTGTCATGCGGACAATGGCCACCGCGGTAATCGCGAGAAAAGCCAGCAAGGTCACATTAATTACAACGTCAATCACGTGACCTATCCTCTATGGTAGTACTATCCACTTCAGGCTTAAGACCGCTGTGCCTGGCGGCGTTCGCCAATGCATGTGAGGTGGTTGGGCTGGTAAAAAAGAGGAACATAAAAATCAGCACGAGCTTGAAAGCGGCAAGATTCAACCCGGCCTGCAAGACTAAACCAAGCAAAATTAACATGGCACATAAAGTATCAGTTATCCCCGCAGCATGCTGACGGCTGTAAAAATCGGGGAATCGATGAATTCCAACCGCACCGACAATACCTACCAGTCCCCCACTGACAAGAAGGAGCCAGCTTAGAATATCTATAATCACCTCTGGTCTACCTTCACCGGTTTAGTAATATCTTTACCGGAGGAGTGAAAATCACCATAAACAACCAGTTTTAAAACCGCCACCACACCAATGAAATTTATCAACGCGTAGACCAGTGCAATGTCCAGTAGATCCATTCGCCCAGACAAAAAGGCCAACACGGCGATGAGCAGTACGGTTTTGGTACCAAACATATTGATCGCTGCAATACGATCGTAAACAGTGGGCCCCATGAGCGCCCGCGCAAGTGCCAGCCCCAGGGTGACAAGAAACGCCAGGGATGCAGCGACAAACATCAGGTAGTTTTCTAATAACATTTTAGTAATATTGCTTAATTAATATCCTGATCCGGGATGGCTTTGGCCATATTACCGGTGGATAGATCATCAGCCGTTTCCTTTGTTAGCGCATGGACAATGATCGTCTCTTTGGTCAGTTCCACACTTACCGTGCCCGGCGTCAAGGTGATGGCGTTCGCATAGATAGCACGGCCCAGGTCGGTTTTTTGAGGCAACGGAATTTCAATCAAACGCGGGCTGATTGAACTATCGCTGAATGTCATTATTCGTTTGATCACATCGATGTTTGCACTCACAATTTCTCGAAAAATGTAAACCAGGAATGTTGGCAATCGTGAGGAGAGATGGAGAGGATAGCTTTCATGATCGATAACATACATACGTTTCGTCAGAAAAATGGTCAACATGACGGACGCCAGCCCCAGCCCCAGCAATAGGGGTTCAAAATGCCCCGACAATAAAAGCCAAAACATAAAGAGAAATACGCCGTATTTAAAAGCCATCATTTAAGTATATTTTTCTGATTTAACTAGAGTCTGCAAGCGGAACAAGTTACTAGTTGCCCTTGAATCCGTCAACCATATATGGACGACTATTCTTGCCCAACCATGACCACATGGCTCCAACACCCCCATAACGTTACATTCTTGAAATGGTTGTTACGAATTCCAATCTGCATTAGGGGTGGAGGGCGACCCTAGCAGCCCTCTTGGCCGATTCCCACCCCACCACGTCTACTATGTAGGTGTCACCCCAAACGGTCAATGCAACACATTCACTAAAACGCTCTGCAGTTGTATTAAAGCCGAAAGCCGCTCGCATCTTTTCCGATAGATGTGGGTAGATTAAGTCAGCAAGATTACAAATTAGCTAAGCTTGAGATGAGTTAACGGTTTTTCCTTAAAATACATTTATCCCAATAGGGCTCATCTCCAAAGCGCTCTGCCAGGTAATCAATTAACAGCCTGACACGACCGGGAAGATGACGTTGTGATGGGTAGATGGCATAGATACCCACCTCTTCAGTTTTATAGTCACTCAAAATCTGTTTTAGCCTCCCCTGCTCCAGCTCCCTGTAACAGATGAAGCTGACCGTAGCGACAATACCCAAGCCATCCAGTGCAGCCTTATGGAGTACCTCTCCGTTATTGGCTCGCATCCGAAACGGAACATGAACCGAATAGCTCTTGCCATCCTCATGGGTGAACTGCCACAAATGCCCCTCAGAGATGTTGCTATAACTCAGACCAAAATGCTCCTTCAGATCCTCTGGGCTCTGCGGCTCACCGTGTTGTTGTAGATATTCTGGACTGGCACAAAGCAACATTCTGGCACTGGCCAGTTTGCGCGCCATCATGGTTGAATCCTGTAGCTTGCCGATACGGATCCCCAGATCGACACCTTCATCCATCAGGTTGATATTGCGATCATTGAGGTCAAGATCGAGACTCAACTCCGGATGCTCTTTTAGAAAATCATTGAGCAGTGGCGAGAGGTGATGCACCCCAAAGGTGAGTGGTGCGGCGATGCGAATGGTACCGCGCAGATTGGTGTGTTCACTTGATACATACTGCTCACTCTCTTCAAGGTCGGCGAGAATTCGCAGGCAGCGTTGATAGAAGATAGAACCACTATCTGTGAGGTTCAGTCTGCGGGTGGTGCGGTTAAGGAGCTGTACCCCCAACCGACTCTCCAGTTCAGCCAGCCGCCGACTCACTGCCGACTTGGCAATATCAAGTCTGTCGGCAGCAGCGCTCAGGCTACCCGCCTCAACCACACGTACAAAGGTTCTCATCTCTTCAAAGCGGTCCATTTAAGCCGGCTCCTCGTCTGCATCCAATTGTTCTACTATAAAGAACAGTGATTTCTCCATTATCATCTTTATTCTTTTTATTGCAACATTACACTTACAGCATGTTGATGAAGGAGCAGACCCATGTCACAGCCTAATTTAGTAGAGAGTCCATTTGGAATCGCCAGAGATGTGCTAAAGGTTATCGAAGGCCATGAGACCTCTGATGGTGCCGGTGTCAGCCTCACTCGCTATATCGCCAGCCCTGAGCTCGATATGTTTGATCCCTTTCTACTTCTTGATGCATTTCGCTCGGATGATCCCGATGACTACATCGCCGGTTTTCCGCCCCACCCCCATCGCGGCTTTGAAACGGTCACCTATCTGCTTGAGGGCAATATGCGCCATAAAGATAGTACCGGTCATGAGGGACTGATTCGTAGTGGCGGTGTCCAGTGGATGACCGCCGGCAGCGGCATTGAACACTCTGAGATGCCCGAGCAGGAGAAGGGGCTGCTCTACGGATTTCAGCTCTGGGTTAACCTGCCTGCGGCACAAAAGATGACGGCGCCCCGCTATCAAGAGTTTGAACCTGAAGAGATCCCGGTTGAGAAGCGAGCCGATGGTAGTGAGGTTAAAGTGATCGCCGGCACCACGATTGCAGGAACCAGCGGTGCGGTGACCGATATTGCCGCTGCGCCGCTCTACTTGGATATCACCATTGCCGGTGATTCCCATTTTCACGAGGTGATCCCTCAGGGACACAGCGCCTTTATCTACGTGATCAAAGGGCCACTCTATATTCATGGTGAACACAAAACAACCGTAGTGCCTACCGATGCGATGGCACTGCTTGATAGTGGTGAGCGACTTGAGGTCTCATCTGATGAAATCGGCCGTTTTCTGCTGATTTCAGGGCGTCCATTCAATGAGCCTGTTGCCCGCTACGGACCGTTTGTGATGAACACTGAAGAGGAGATTCAGCAGGCCTTTATCGATTATCGTGCCGGCCATTTTGGTCAAATTGCGGAGTAGAGGGCTGCCATGATCTCGATTAACAACAGTTCCAAGCAGTGGGGATGGCTCACCATCTCCATCCACTGGCTCACTGCAGCGACCGTTATCTGTCTATTTGGCCTGGGTCTCTGGATGGTTGAGCTCACCTATTACGACCCGTGGTATAAACAGGGACCCGTTCTACACAAGAGCATCGGCGTCACCCTGTTTCTACTCACACTCATACGTTTTATCTGGCGGCTGGTGACGGTCGTACCGGATGATCTACCGAGCCATAAACCCTGGGAAAGAACGATTGCCGGTGTGGTTCACTTCGCCCTCTATCTACTGCTGTTTATGGTGATGTTCAGCGGCTATCTCATCTCC
>JAPHSO010000259.1 GCA_026193675.1 Gammaproteobacteria bacterium
CCGGATCTGCAGCAGGAAGATCGATTTTGTTCAGTACGGGGAAAACTTCCAGCCCCTGATCATGAGCGGTGTAGCAGTTGGCTACGGTCTGCGCCTCAACACCCTGTGAGGCATCAACCACCAGTAGCGCGCCTTCACAGGCGGCCAGCGAGCGTGAGACCTCGTAAGAGAAGTCGACATGACCGGGAGTATCGATAAAGTTGAGGCGGTAGGTCTCACCATCATCGGCCCTGTAGTCGAGCGATACCGACTGCGCCTTGATGGTAATACCACGCTCCCGCTCCAGATCCATCGAATCGAGCACCTGTCCACCCGTTCCCATCTCACGTTCAGTCAGGCCACCGCAGACCTGAATCAGGCGATCAGAAAGGGTCGATTTACCGTGATCGATATGGGCAATAATCGAGAAATTACGAATGTGTGAGAGTTCAGGCATTAATTAAAATGGGGCTTGTCGCCGTGGAAATTGCAAAGCGGGAATTCTACAGCAAGTCAGGTGGCGGAGATAGAAGATCGCAACTGCTCAATATCAAGAAAGTAGTGGCAGATCTCCTGCTCCTGGCTATCGGTCAGAACCGGCACCAACCGACCATAACGATCCTGCCACTCAGTTCTGGCATCAACATCACGGATCTCGGTCTGCTGTAACAGCTCCCCGCTAAACTCCCCTATCTCCTGGAGCATCGCCTCACACAGTGAGCAACCGCTTCGAAGATAGAGGTGATATCTAATTTCTGGCAACGATGAGATGTCCGCTAGTCAGTCACCTTTAATGCCAGGAAGCGGGGATTGCCATCGCGAATCACCAACATCGGTACTGAACGTTTTTTCGAAATGGTATCAATCACCTCTTTGAAGTGTTTCACACCCTCAATGTTGATATTGTTGAGCTTAACGATGAGGTCGCCCGGCTTAACGCCCGCTCTGTTGGCTGGGCCATCAACCACACCCTTAACAACAACGCCCCCTTTGGGCATCTCACCCGCCTTTCGCTCTGCAGCAGTCAATTCTCGAACGGTGATACCCACCGACTCAATCTCACCAACCTCCTGCTTTTTGACAACACCTTGGGCAATCTGTGTCTCTTCAGGCAGCTCACCGATGATAATGGTGAGTGATTTCACCTCACCATTACGCAACACCTTCAGCTTGGTCTCTTTACCGATCTCGGTCAAACCGACCAGTGGAGGCAGGTCAGGAGATTTCATAATCCGTCTGCCTGCATACTCGATAATGACATCTCCCACCTCAATTCCCGCTCGAGCTGCTGGAGAGTCATCAAGGATCTGTGCAATCAGCGCACCCTCTGGGCGATCCATACCAAACGATTCGGCCAGTTCACGGGTCACATCCTGAATCAGAACACCGAGCCAGCCGCGGGTTACATGTCCCTGCTCCTTAAGCTGCTTGGCCACATCTAGCGCAACAGAGACAGGGATCGCAAATGAGAGTCCCATAAAGCCGCCGGTGCGGCTGTAGATCTGTGAGTTGATTCCAACCACCTCACCATCCAGATTGAATAGTGGGCCGCCTGAGTTACCCGGATTGATCGCCACATCGGTCTGAATATAGGGGACATAGTTTTCACTAGGCAGACTACGGCCCAGTGCGCTGACTACGCCGACCGAAACAGAGTGGTCAAAACCGAACGGTGAGCCGATAGCCATCACCCATTCACCCACTTTAAGATCTTCACTTTTTCCCAGCTTTACCACCGGCAGGTGATCAGCATCGATCTTGAGCAGGGCGATATCGCTCTGCTTATCGGTTCCGACCACCTTGGCCTGGAGCTCACGGCGGTCACTCAAGCGTACAATAATCTCTTCAGCATCATCGACCACATGGTTATTGGTCAGAATGTAACCATCCTCATCGATAATAAATCCAGAACCCAGTGACTGCGCCTCGGAGTCGGGCTGCTCACCGTTGCCGATATCAGGATGGCCAAAATATTTCTTCAGTAGATCCTCAAAGGGGTTTCCCTCTGGCAGCTCTGGGAGAGGAATATTGTCAGGAATCTTGATAGAGCCGATTCGCTTCTGCTTTTGCAGGGTACTGATATTAAC
>JAPHSO010000004.1 GCA_026193675.1 Gammaproteobacteria bacterium
AGTACCTGCCAATGTGCCTTTTGCGTTAAGTATTTTAGATGCCAATGGACATCGCCTAGGTGGAAGGCATAGACAATGGATAACGTTAAAAGCTGGTGAAAACCTTGAATGTCATGGTTGTCATGAACGAAATAGCCAATTACCGCATGGCCGTTTATCTGCCCAAGCACCAAGTATTAATTTGGGCGCTAGTGGTGGCTTTCCATTCACTAATGCCAACGTAAATATTATCGCGATGCAAGGCCAAACTATGGCTGAAGCTGAAGCTATGGTTAATGGTTTAGCAGAATTAACAGCCGATTTAAACTATGAAGATATTTGGACAGATACAAATAAATCGCAGATTAACCCCAGTGTTAACTTCACTTATAAGTTACTTGAGAGCCAAGCGCCCAATGGCAGTGAGTGTTTTGATAATTGGACAGCGTACTGCCGTATTCAAATTAACTATGTAGAGCATATACAACCACTGTGGCAGTTACCCAGACAAGTTTTTGATGCTAACACGGCGGTATTACTCAAAGATGATACCTGTACAAGTTGTCATACCCCATTAGATGAAAATAATTTAGCGCAAGTACCCGCAGGGCAACTTGACTTATCAGCAACGGTTTCCTCTGATCAACCAGCACACTTAACTAGCTATCGAGAGTTATTTTTCAATGACGTTGAACAGGAAGTTATAGAGGGTATTTTAGTCGATAAACGAATTGAACAACTTGATGAGAATTTAAAATTCCTGCGTCACGCCAATATTGGCGGGGAATTTATGAATGAAGCGGATCAGCAGCGCGTCCGCACGATTGGTCAGGAGCGCATTTCAATCGCAGGGCAAGAGTGCAATTTCCTGACCCAGGATGAGGTGACAAACCTGTCAATTGATAAGGGTACCCTCACCCCAGAGGAGCGAGCCATCATCAACAACCATATTGTAGTCACCATTGAGATGCTCAAAACCCTCCCATTCCCGCGTCACCTAAAGAATGTTCCAGAATTTGCGGGGGGACATCACGAAAAGATGGACGGTACCGGTTATCCCAATGGTCTAAAAGGTGAGCAGATGTCCGTTCAGGCGCGCATTATGGCCATTGCCGATATTTTTGAAGCGCTGACCGCTGTAGATCGCCCCTATAAGGAGGGTAAAAAACTCTCGGAGGCTCTTAGAATTCTCGGTTTTATGAGTAAAGACCGGCATATTGATCCAGAGCTGTTCAAGCTCTTTATCGATCGTCAGCTCTATCTGAAATATGCTGCAGACTATCTTGAGCCGAGTCAGATAGACGAGGTCGACCCCAAGAAAATTCCGGGCTACATGGATAATTAAAATTCAGGAGATTTGATCGTTGAGTTTACGATCAAGTTCACTGAGTCTCTGCGGAGTACCGATGTCATACCACTGTCCATGATAGTGCTCACCAGTCACTCGCTTTTCTTCCATTGCAGAGATGAGCAGTGGTGCTAACGCAGCTCTAGCACCACGGGAGATGCCTTCAAAAAGTTTTGGCTGATAGAGGCCAATTCCCGCAAAAGTCAGTCGTTCATCTTCATGTTCAGACTCTGATGAGACATACCCATCCGTAAGTGAAAAATCACCTTTCAGATTGTGTTTAGGATTATCAACCAGAATTAGATGGGCCAATCCCTCAATCTGTTGTGGAATTGATCTAAGTGGGTAGTCACACCAAATATCACCATTAATGACCAGAAACGGTGCATCACCCAGTAGAGGCAAGGCATTGGCAATCCCTCCGGCGGTCTCCAGTGGTGAGCCTTCCCGACTATATACAATCGACAAACCATATTTTGATCCATCTCCCAAGTGGCGCTCTATCATCCCTCCTAGATGGGCATGGTTGATAACAATATTCGCAATCCCGGCTTTTTTTAATGCATACAGGTGGTACTCGATAAGAGCATGTCCTCCCACCTCTAACAGGGGTTTTGGGCATTTATCGGTCAAGGGACGCATCCGCTCGCCAAAACCTGCCGCCAAAATCATTGCACGCATATCTCTATCAACCCTTCATATTTTGTGTCATTATCTATAAAAATATAACAATACATCTATACTCAGATACATACATGAGTATAATTTGTAGTATTAATCCCACAATAGAACCTTAGCCCTACCCCTGCAATGGATCAGACAAACCGCATCATAAGATACATGAATCGTGTAGGTGTAGATTACACACTGCTGGAGCACCAGCGTAGTGAATCTCTACTTAACACAGCGATGATCTGTGGTATCGATCCAGCAGCGATTGCCCAGGCGGTTTTCCTCGACAATAGCCGCGGACCAATTATGGCGGTGATTCCTCTAAATCACGTGATCCGACTCGACTGGATTGAATCATTCACCCGCCTTAAAACTCGTGACCACCAGTTGGATGAAAGTGCCGCTATCTTTAACGATTGTGAGCCTGGAACAATTCCACCTATCGCGATTCCCTATGGCTTGCAGGCGATTATCGATAAGTCATTACTTCAGCAACCTGACATCTATTTCCGTCCAGGCCGCTATGATCAATTGATCAAAATGGATAGCAAAAGTTTCTTCTCTCTTCATCGTTACTCTATTCAGGGAAATATTGCCGAGCAGATTCCAGACTACTCGTTTCAACCCTCGAAGGATTTGACCAAAAGTCATAGTGGCAGTGTTAGCACCCTCTACCAAGAGACGGGTGACAAACTTGAGTCCTCTGTAGGGCAACTAAAGGATCTTCCAGCTCTACCAGAGACAGCCATTAAACTATTCCCACTCCATGGCAATCCTGATGCTGACTTTCTCTCACTGGCTGAAATTATCGAACTTGACTCGAGCCTGAGTGCTCAACTCCTGAGTTACGCCAACTCATCCTATTTTCCAAGCCGAACTGAAATCACCTCCATTAAAGATGCGATCAGTAAATCCCTGGGATTTAATTCTGCTCTCAATCTGGCAATTGCCATATCGATCAGTAGGTCGTTTAATATACCTAAAGATGGGCCAATCGGCCTTCTTGCGAACTGGACCCACTCGATTTTCAGTGCAACGCTCTGTCAGGAATTGGTAAAATTAGTCCCTCAACCCCATGAACTTAACGGTTCTACCGCCTATCTCGCCGGTCTATTACACGATATTGGCTTTTTGCTCATGGGGCATCTACGCCGAGCCGAATTTAATCAGTTAAATGCCGCAATTAAGGCGGCACCTGAGGTTCCGATTCATGTCATGGAACAGAAAATAATGGGTTGCAGTCACAGCACTTTAGGCAGCATTTTGTTAAAAAACTGGGGGCTGCCAGAACCACTTGTAGTTAGCGCCCGTGAGCATCACAATCCACACTATTCGGGTCCATATCATCAGTACGCTGCACTAACTCGACTGTGTGATCAGTTGTTAAAGACGTACGAAATTAGTGATGCCAGCAGTGATACACCTATTGAACCTCTACTTGAAGCTTTAGGTATCGATCCAGAAAAGGCTATTGCTGCTGCAGATGCGCTAATGCAAAAAACGGAGCTATTTGAAGAGGTCTCCATCATGGTGGCTGCCGGATAATCACCCCCCTCTTTAAACCACCCCCCACATATCCTTGAATCTGGTTCACTACGCCCCCAATCTATCGCTATTGCTTAAGTAGAAGGTAGAAAATAATGTCTAACAACAAAAATGCTGCAAACGAAGAGATGGCGATGCAACTTGCGAGTGGTATTGCCGCATTTGAGGGCAAGCACTTTGCTGTTGCCATGCAAAATCTCTCCCCTCTTGCGGAAGAGGGCGATGTAGAGGCCCAATATCGCGTAGCAATCATGCATCAAAACGGATTGATCGGCTCTGAAAACCTGCCTGAGGCGTTACGCTGGATGAAAGAGGCGGCCAAACAGGGGCATGCTATGGCCCAACACGG
>JAPHSO010000234.1 GCA_026193675.1 Gammaproteobacteria bacterium
CCAATCACCTGATTGGGTGCACCGGCAGGATTGGTGAGTGGACCGAGAACATTAAAAATTGTACGAACCCCCATCTCCTTGCGGGGACCGATGGCGTGCTTCATGGCGCTGTGGTGGGCCGGGGCAAACATAAATCCGACACCCAGATCATTGACGCACTGCGCCACCTGTTCCGGTGAAATATTGAGATTAACCCCTGCAGCCTCAAGTAGATCAGCACTCCCCGATTTGGATGAGATGGAGCGGTTACCATGTTTGGCCACCTTGGCCCCTGCTGCGGCAACAACCAGAGCAGAGGTGGTGGAGATATTAAAGGTGCTTGCCGCATCACCACCGGTACCACAGGTATCGACCACATGGTCACCGCTGATATCGACATGGGTCGCCAGCTCACGCATCACCCCGGCAGCGGCGGTGATCTCATCAATAGTTTCTCCCTTCATGCGCAAACCGACCAGGAATCCGCCAATTTGGGCCTGAGTCGCCTCGCCTGTCATGATGGTGCGCATCACCTGCTGCATATCGTCACGGCTTAGATCTCGGCCTTCGGTTACGGCGCGAATGGCTGCTTGCATATCCATAGAGTTAACCTTTTGAAGAATACTTTTGTGAATCGGGGATTGTGACGGGAGGCTATCTCTCGGTCAAGTTGATCGGTGATCGGTTGGGTTTAACCAACCACCATAAAATGATCGCAATAGAGAGCAGAAGGGTCTGCCCAATTGCAAAATGGAGATTGCTTGAACTGACCATCGGCACAATAACGCCAGCGGCCAAAGCACCCCCAAGGGTCTGCATAAAGCCCTGCATTGATGCGGCAAGTCCACGGTGATGGGGAAA
Source organism: Gammaproteobacteria bacterium (assembly GCA_026193675.1). Taxonomy (GTDB): domain Bacteria; phylum Pseudomonadota; class Gammaproteobacteria; order Thiohalomonadales; family Thiohalomonadaceae; genus JAOTST01. The sequence goes on from JAPHSO010000234.1 coordinate 841, forward strand.
GCAGTCGAGCGACATAATGGTGAGATTGGGCAACATCCAGGCGATGCCGAAGGCATAGATGACCAATGGGGCAATTACGGTATAGGGCGTTGGAGTGAGGAGCTGGGCCTGTAGAATATTGAGCAGGACAGCAAAAATTAACAGGCCAAAAGCGGCGAGAATGGTGACATTTGATGAGAGTCGATGGGCGAGTTTGCCAGAGGTGAATGAGCCGAGCATCAGACCGAGCACCATCGGTACAAACAGGCGCCAGAAATCATTTGTGCCGAGGGCCAGATGCTCGAAGATGACCACGGGCGCACCGACGATATAGATAAACATACCGCCAAAGGAGAAGGCGATGGTTAGAATGATGAGTAAAAACTGTTGGTGTTGCAGCGTACCCAGTAACTGCTTCAACAGTGTCTGAAGATGGAATGGTTGACGCTCTTCAAGGGGTAGTGTCTCTGGAAGATAGCGCAGGGTATAGAGGGTCGTTACACCGCCAACAATGGTCAGAAAGGCAAAAACGGAACGCCAACCCATCCACTCCTGCAGCAGTCCACCGATCATTGGGGCGAGTGCCGGGGCAAGGCTAAAGAGTAGCATCACATACGACATTGCCCGTCGCGCCTCTGCCCCCTCAAAGTGATCACGAATGACGGCGCGGCCAACTATCATCCCGCCACTGGCAGAGAGCCCCTGGCCGATACGCATCAGTAGAAAGGTGCTGTAGTCCTGGGCCAGAAAACAGCCGATGGAGCTGGCGACATAGAGCAGTAGCGCTCCAATGATCACCTTACGTCTGCCAAAAGAGTCAGAAAGTGAGCCGTAGATCAGTGTGGTGACGGCAAATCCAACCATATAGAGGCTGATGCTCTGCTGCAGCACCTCAAGGGAGATCTGAAACTCTTCGCCTAGAGCGGTGAAAGAGGGGAGATAGGTGTCGATGCTGAATGGGGCCAGCATCGCCAGAAGGGCTATGGTGAAGGTGAGGAGATAGCTTTTTGAACTGTAATTGTGGCTAGCGCCCTGATTCGCCACGTCGGTCTCTAACTGCGTCTTCCACCCTGCTGACGCAGGAAGTTGGCAAGCATATCGTGGCCGTGCTGTGTGAGGATCGATTCGGGATGGAACTGAACCCCTTCAACCATCAACTCCTTGTGGCGCACACCCATAATCTCATCCAGGGAGCCGTCATCGTTGTTGGTCCAGGCGGTGATCTCCAGGCAGCTGGGCAGAGAGAACTTATCGATGACCAGAGAGTGGTAACGGGTCGCCTCAAAGGGATCGGGGAGGCCATTAAAAACACCGGCGTCGTTGTGATAAACCATCGAGGTCTTTCCATGCATAATCTTTGATGCGTGGACAATTTTGCCGCCAAAGGCCTGACCAATCGACTGATGGCCAAGACAGACGCCGAGTATGGGCAGCTTGCCGGCGAAGTGGTTAATGGCGGCAACAGATATGCCCGCCTCATTCGGTGTACAGGGGCCGGGAGAGATGACCAGATGGTCCGGTGCCATCTTCTCGATCTCTTCAATGGTGATCTGGTCGTTACGGTGAACCGCCACCTCAGCGCCCAGCTCACCAAAATATTGCACCAGGTTGTAGGTGAAGGAGTCGTAGTTATCGATCATTAATAGCATAGCAATTGATTCCTTAACGATGTTCCACATTGCCATTCAGGCCAGCTTCGGCCATGGCTACCGCGCGGAAGACAGCGCGCCCCTTATTCATCGTCTCATCCCACTCACTTTGGGGAACAGAGTCATAGACGATACCTGCACCTGCCTGGATATGCAGGGTGCCCTGCTTGATGACCGCCGTACGAATCGCAATGGCGGTGTCCATATTGCCCTGCCAGCCGAGGTAACCCACAGCGCCAGAGTAGACACCACGCTTGACCGGCTCCAGCTCATCAATAATCTCCATTGCGCGAATCTTGGCGGCACCCGATACGGTGCCGGCAGGGAATGTGGCGCGAAGTGCATCCATCGCGGTCATCCCCTGCTTTAGCTTGCCCTCAACGTTGGAGACAATATGCATAACGTGGGAGTAACGCTCTATCTTCATCTTCTCAGTGAGCTCAACCGTTCCTGTCTCAGCGATCCGGCCCACATCATTGCGGCCGAGGTCGATCAGCATCAGATGTTCAGCGAGCTCTTTCGGATCATTGAGTAGATCCTGCTCATACTGCTGATCGATCTCCTCAGTCTCGCCACGGGGACGGGTTCCGGCTATCGGTCGAACGGTGACCATCTCATCCTCAAAACGGGTGAGGATCTCGGGCGATGAGCCGACCACATGAAAATCGGCCAGATCGAGATAGTACATATAGGGTGATGGATTGAGCCCGCGTAGAGAGCGATAGAGGTCGAGAGGCGGTGCCGCAAAGGGGATCGACAGGCGTTGTGAAAGAACCACCTGCATAATGTCGCCATCAATGATGTATTGGCGCGCGCGCTCAACGGCATCTTTAAAACCATCCTCAGTAAAGCCCGAGACAAAATCGCTTTCACTCACCTTAACGGCCTTGCTGGGCTCTCCTCGGGGGGTGGCTGTCTGTAGCTGTGCCTCAAGCTGGTCGAGTCGCTTTTGACTATTTTCCAAAGCGTTATCGAGAGCCGGATCGGCGTGCACAATCAGATGCAGACGGCCATTGAGGTTATCAAAGACCACAACCTCTTCAGAGACCATCAGCAGGATATCTGGGGTGCCTAACTGATCTGGATTGGGACAGTTGGCCAGCTTGGGTTCAATATAACGAATCGTGTCATAACCAAAATAGCCGACCAGCCCGCCGGTAAATTTGGGAAGACCATCGAAAGTGGCCACCTGACAATTTTTTTGAAATTTTTCGATCCAGTCCAGCGGATCTTCAACCTCGAACTGCTCCTCCACTTCACCGCCGGTTTCGATGGTGATGGTATGACCACTCACCTTAATCACCGTGCGGCATGGAAGGCCGATGATGGAGTAGCGTCCCCACTTCTCGCCACCCTGAACCGACTCCAGCAGATAGGAGTAGGGGCCTTTGGCAAGTTTCAGGTAGGTGGATAGCGGTGTATCGAGGTCTGCGAGAACCTCGCGCACGATGGGAATCTTGTGGTAACCCTCTTTAGTGAGGATGTCGAACTGTTCTGGTTTCATAACACTATTTACGCATATCTGGATCGATTAACCAATGGCTTGTAGGGTTAAACTCATTGGCGATGGAGTTTAAGGATGTAACTTCACCATCGAATCCAGGTTGCCCGCAGTCTATACAGGCGCGTAAAAGTGATTTGCTGTCTCATTTTGAAACCTTTTAAGCTCCCTCAAGAAGTCCTTCAAGCTCTATCATTGAGTCGATCACAGCATCAGGATCTGAGTCATGAATATCGACGCCATGATTGTAACCGTAGCTCATGCAGACGATAGAGAAACCGGCGGCACGAGCAGCCTTCACATCGCTCATAGAATCGCCCAGCATCAGTGAGTTTTCGGGTTTAACACCCAGAAGCTCAGCAGAGTGAATCAACGGTAATGGATCGGGCTTCTTCTTGGGCAGGGTATCGCCACAGATGATCGACTCAAAGCGGTCGTGGATACCGAGCGCCTTGAGAATCGGAATGGTGAACTGCGCCGCCTTGTTGGTGACACAACCCAGTTTGTAACCGGCCGCCTGCATATAGTCGAGACCCTCGGTAACACCGGGGTAGAGTGAACTACGTCCGCTGTTATTCTTGTCGTAGAGGTCGAGGAAGATGGGATATGCCTTTTCGAACAGCGCTTCATCAGGCTCGCCGTCAAGCTGGTCAATCAGCGCACGACGTACCAGACGTTCAACACCATTACCTACCCAGTGACGAACTCGACCTTCGCCTCGAACAGGCATGTCGAGCTGTTTCATCATCTCATCGACGCAATAGGCGAGGTCAGGAACACTGTCGACCAGCGTACCGTCCACATCGATCAGAATCATTTTGGGTTTTTGAATAGACATACTTATCTCACTACGGACATTTACAAAACAGCAAAGATTGGGTTTGTGTCGTTAAACACAACCCCAAACGCTGCTTCGAGGTGTCGCCTTTCGGTTTTGTTGGTTACTTAACTTGAGCCAGCTGCTCGCGGAACGCCTTGAGAACGGTATCGTAATCGTTGGCATCGTTCTCATCACGTGCATTGAAGATTGCAGAGCCAGCAACGAATGTATCGGCACCCGCTTCAGCGATCTCCTTGATGTTGTTGACCTTAACGCCACCATCGATCTCAAGGCGAATGTCGTAACCTGACTCATCGATCATCTTACGAGCTGCACGCAGCTTATCGAGAGTGGCAGGAATGAAGCTCTGACCGCCAAAACCGGGGTTAACAGACATCAACAGGATCATGTCGACCTTATCCATGACGTAGTCGAGGTGTGAAAGAGGTGTTGCAGGATTGAAAACCAGACCAGACTTACAGCCCAACTCACGAATCAGACCCAGGCTACGATCGATGTGCTCAGAGGCCTCAGGGTGGAAGGTGATGTAGGTGGCACCTGCTGCAGCAAAATCGGGGATGATGCGGTCAACCGGCTTGACCATCATGTGCACGTCGATATCGGCCGTTACACCGTGGTTACGTAGCGCTTCACAGACGAGGGGACCGATAGTCAAATTGGGAACATAGTGGTTGTCCATAACATCGAAGTGAACAATGTCTGCACCTGACTTTAGTACGTTATCAACCTCTTCACCAAGACGTGCGAAGTCTGCTGAGAGAATGGATGGGGCAATCTGAAAATCGGCCATGGTGGGCGCCTCTTAAAACATATAGTTGGTTAAATTGGGTGCTTAAATGGATGGTTTCTATTTAAGCGAGCCGGTTATTTTACTTGTTTCTGTCGATTTAGGCGAACATCAAATGAGCACCATATATTAAAGGTATTGAACCGAGTTCAACATCGGGTGATGATGTATTGATGAAATTGACCAAAACTATTTCCATATATTTTGTGCTGCTATCTGTTCTCGGATCTGCTCAGGCGATGGCTGCGGAAGAGATCACTAAAGCTGCCAGCACTATAGATGCTGCAGATGAGCAGATGCTCAACGTTGATGGTCAGGAGGTGTTGAGCCTATATCGTCATGGAGAGCGCGCCCGACTCGATGGTGGCGTGATTGTACTTCACGATCAGGGGGCTAATCCCGATTGGCCCGGTGTTGTTCGAACGCTGCGGCGTGAGCTGCCCCGTTATGGCTGGAGCACTCTCGCTGTTGCGCTTCCCGCTCCAGATAATTCAGCGCAGTCATCTGCTCAGGTTCTCAAGGCGTGGTCTGAGAGTGTGCCTAAACGGATAGAGGCGGCGATTGTTGCGATGGGTGAGCGTAATATCTTCAATCTTGTGCTGATTGGACATGGTACCGGTGCGGCCATAGCGGCCGATTATATTGTAAAGAATCCGAGTGATCGTATTCAGGGATTGATCGCCATTGGTATGGATGGTTCTCGTCATGAGGATGAGGCACTAGATGGGGCGATGATACTGCGCAAGGTCAACAGACGTATCCTCGATCTCTATGGCAGTCGTGACCTGGCGTCTGTCGTCAACTCGGCGCAGAGACGTGAGCGAGTTGCAGTTAGTGCGGAGCCCGGCAAACAGCGTCAACATCTTCGAGCGGCAGATTTTGGAAAAGGTTTTAATCAACAAAATGCACTACAGATCACCTACCGGCAACACCGTCTTGAAGGGGCCGATCACCATTTTCATGGTTATGAACGACAGCTCCTTAGTCGGGTTGCAGGCTGGCTACGTCGTTATATTGGAAGCTCCAGCATTAAGATCAAGCGGGCTAAATAACTTAGCCCTGTAGTCATCAATAAATTCAAAATAATTTCCGCCTGAAATCAACTAGCTTGCATCAATATGGATATGTTTATCACAGCATGATGAGACTTTTGAAAACGATTCCAATTATCGTTATGGCCATTGTTTGGAGTCTAACCGCAGCTGCAGAAACATTGGATGTTTCTCGGGAATACCAACAGGCTATCGGTAAATATGCTCAGATTTTACATGAGGATAGCGCTCACCTGACGATGTCGGATGCCCTTGATGCATTGACTCAAGGTAGATTCATACCATCACAGCGCAGCGTTCCAAATTTTGGAATAGGCGCAGCACCGGTATGGCTCGCTGTAGATGTTGAAAACCTTCAGTCTGCTGTTATTCAGCGACGTCTGCAGATAGAGACCTCCTGGCTCGACAGACTGGATATCTATTTGGTTAATAGTGGCCAGCTAGAGAGAGAATTTCATTTAGGCGATCGTCAGCTATTTTCTGAGCGGCCGATAGAGCATCGATTTTTTGCATTTGAACATGGTTTTAGCTCAGGCAACACGACGGTTTTGATTCGTGTTGAATCACCTGACCCGATGGTTATTCCTATCTACTTGTTGGAGCGGGAAGATGCCCATCGCAGAGATATTTTGCAGGGTTATAGCTATGGGATTGTCTATGGCGTGATCCTCGCGCTATTGGCCTACAACTTCATTCTATTTGTGGGCCTGAAAAGCACTCCCTACCTGCTTTACTCAATCTATCTCTCCCTCTTTTTGATGACCAATATCTCCTACACCGGACATGGCTATGAGTGGTTCTGGTCCGATTCTCCAAGGTGGCAGTTGTGGTCAAATCCGGTTTTGATGGTTGCATATGCTGTCAGTGGTCTGGTGTTTGCAACGGAACTTTTAAAGGTCAAATTAGATTTCCCCAAAATCTATCGTGCGGTTATCGGGGTCTGTTTAGGCGTTATTGCGCTACTGGTATTGGCAGTACTGATCAGTAGTCATGTCATGGCTCTGTTGGTGGCCTTTCTCTTTGTGTTTGTATTCTCCGGTTTTATGGTTGTGTTGGGTGCAATCTCTCTCTGGTCTGGAAACCAGACTGCAAGGTTTTTTCTGCTGGCATCAATCTCCGCAATTTGTGGTGCCTCTGTAACGGCAATGGCGGTATGGGGATTTATTCCTTACAACGCACTCTATTATCGTGCTGTCGATATCGGCATGATGGCAGACGCTGTGCTGTTGGCGATGGCGCTAGCAGAGCGTTTTCGTGTCAGTCAGGATGAGAAGCTGCGTGCTGAAAAAATGGCGGGCATTGACCCGTTAACCGAACTCAATAATCGACGCGCCTTTTATGAGCAGGTAAAACCGATCTGGTCTACAGGACAACGTCATCAGCGGGATACTTCGGTCATTATGCTGGATATCGATAAGTTCAAGCAGCTAAATGACAGCTACGGTCACGCCCATGGAGATAGCGTTCTGGTGAGTCTGGCCCAGGTGTTAAAACGGGAGGCGCGAGAGGGAGATATCCTGACACGTTGGGGTGGTGAAGAGTTCCTGATCTTCTTGCCGGAAACAGGGCTCACCGATGCGATATCTCTTGCCAATAGATTGCGGGAAAAAGTTGCCGCTATTACTCTTGAGATGAATGGTGAGGCTGTCTCAATTACTGCAAGTTTTGGTGTAGCCCATATCGAGAGTCATGATATTGCGCTGGATGAGTTGATCTCCATCGCTGACAGGCACCTTTATACGGCAAAGGAGCATGGACGCAATCGGGTCTGCTCTAATCTATCGGGATAGTCGGGAACAGGATTGAAGCAAAACAGTCCTAACGAGAGGCCTTAATCATCTCGTAGGCCTCTTTAATTTTCTGGGTCTTCTCAGTGGCAATCTTAATCATCTCTTCGGGAAGCCCCTTGGCGACCAGTTTATCTGGATGGTGACGATTCATCATTCTTCTATAGGCCTTCTTCACCTCACTATCGCTACTGCTTGCAGGTATATCGAGTAACTCATAAGCGGCCTTGAGTTGCTGAGCACCAGTTGGAGCGCTCTGTCCCGGCTGGTAGTGCTGCTGTCCACCACCAAATTGTCGGGCCGCACGAATCAGGCTATCAAGATGCTCAAATTCAATGCGTGAAAATCCGAGCTGTTTGGAGATATGAAGCAGCAGTTCACGTTCGCTTTGGGCCATGGAGCCATCGGCATAGGCGGCCTGAATCTGGATCTCCATAAACATCCGCAACAGATTTTTACGGCGATGACACTCCTGACGGAACTGCTGTAGCAGATCATTTAGCGGGAAATCCGGGGCCTTTCCCTCATTAAAGAGGTTAATGGCAGTCTTCTTCTGATCTGCTGTGAGTTGCATCTGTGCCATCAGCTGCTGGGCGAGGGCAATCTCCTCTCGGGTGACCACACCGTCGGCTTTGGCAATATGTCCCATGATGCTAAAGGTGGCGGTGAAAAAGGCGGTCTGCACCCGCTCTTGATCACCAGAGTGCCAGGGAATCTGATCCTTAATCCCCTCTAATCCCTTATCAAAGCGGTGTCCTAATACAGTTCCCAGAATTGCCCCTAATGGACCTCCGAACATAAAGCCGAATGAGCCACCGAGCACTTTACCCCACCAGTTCATTAGCCTATCTCCTGTTGCTTTGTGTTTAGTGCAGGCACAATTCTATCGTTCAAAAACTGATGAAATGGCTGCAGCTCATCGTAGTGACCACTCACTTTGATGAGGTAGTTGAATGTTCTGGGAATATCCTTGAGATAACCCGACTTTCCATCGCGATGATAGAGACGGGCAAAGATACCGATCGCCTTCAGGTGGCGTTGAGCCCCCATCCAGTCAAACCACTTTTTAAACTGTCGGTGATTGGGTTGGCGCAGGATGCCGTGATCCAGAGCAATATCGTGATAGCCCTCTACCCATTCGGATACCTGCTCCTCGGGCCATGCGATGTAGCAGTCGCGAAGTAGTGAAACGAGGTCATAGGTGACCGGCCCCATCACCGCATCCTGAAAATCGATAATTCCTGGATTGTGGGAGTTGACCATCAGATTACGAGAGTGGTAATCACGGTGAACAGGCACTTGAGGTTGCTCAAGTGCGGAGTCGGCCAACAGCTCAAAAACCGAACTCAATAACTGCTTCTCAGAATCGCTCAACTCAATCTCTAAATGCTGAGTGATAAACCAGTCACGAAACAGCCCCATTTCAGAGAGCAGTAGCCCCCTGTCATAGAGAGGAAGATCGGTTGGCCCGCATGTTTGTAGAACAGTCAGGGCACCCAGGGCATCGCCATACAGCCTGTCGACACTCTCAGCGTTGAGCTGATCCAGGTAGGCGATCGAACCGAGATCTCCCAAAAGCAGAAACCCCTCTTCCACATTGCGGGCCAGGATCTCAGGAACATTTAGGCCGATTTTAAAGAGCTGTTCAGCAATGGTTGAGAATGGTTCAAGTGGCTCTTTGTCGGGAGGGGCATCCATCACGATAAGGCTTTGAGCACCACTCTCTTCAGGCGTTACGCGGAAATAACGTCGAAAGCTGGCATCTTCGGATGCGGGTTCAATTTTAAAGGGTGGCAGACCTACGCTATCGGTCAGCCAATCGTTAATGAGTTTGAGTCGTATAGTCATAAAAAAAGGGGTAGAAAAATCTACCCCTGATTCTATCAGCTTGTGTTAGTGGTTATAACTTAGAATCTGAATCCCACCTTTGCACCGTAGCTATTGATGCCGCCGGTGGAATCCCCTTCCACAGCAATGTTCATCAATCCTAAAGCCATGTTGAAGCCATAAAAGGTTTTGGCAAGGGTTGAGCTCGATTTGGTGAAACCGGTGGCGGTTGTCTCCACTTTAATCGAACCGATGCCGGCATAGGGGGTAAACATCGCAAATCCCTTTGAGACCGATAGCTCATAACCTTGAGTCGACATACTAATATCGGGTGAACCACTCAGTTTGCTAGAGGTGGCTCGAATTGATACGGCGGGAGTTGCAACACCACCTTCCAAAATGGCATAACTCAGCTCATAGCCGATCAGGTTGATGCTGCCGGGCAGATAGGAGAGACCCACATCGATGTTAAGTGGGAGCCCTTTGCGGATATGGAGTTTAGGAACCGGCAGGGTATCGAAGGAGGTGCCGGTGGCGGTATTAAAAACAGAGGCACTTTTCAACTGGGTGGCTGTCACCTCAAGTCCCATATCAAAGCCAACAATACCAAGTGGCTCGGCAGGAGAGAGCGCCTTGTAACTGAAGCTGGCGCCGAGATCTTCAGAGAGCTGATCAAATTGGGCCTGTGAGAGCGAACCGATATTATTGAATGAGTCGAGTGCCAAAACTGCGCCGCTGAAAGTGAGGGCAGAAGTTAAAATGGATGCTGACATGAGCTGCTTAAACATCATCGTGATCTCTCTATTGAACATGTATGGAACAACTATAGCAGGTGATATTAATCTGAAAGTGATTGAAGTCACTTTTTTATAAAAAATCATCCGCCGGTTAAGTTTTATCGATAGAGCGGGATGATTGGTGTAAACGTGCAATCTTGACTATTCTCAATATATGGATGAGCCATAAATATATTGGGGAAGGTGGTCTATGTTTGAAGTGGCAGAGCTGTCTCACAAGGTGAGCAAGGCAGATTTCCGGGCAAAATTACCGGAGTTGCGTACCGAACTACTCACGGCGCAGGCCGCACTACAGGAGGCAGATTTTCCGGTCATTATCCTGGTTTCAGGGGTTGACGGCGCCGGTAAAGGGGCCACAGTCAATATTCTTAACGAATGGATGGATCCCCGCTATATACGGGCCTTTTCGTTTGGTCAGGCGAGTGATGAGGAGAGAGAGCGACCCACATACTGGCGTTACTGGAGATCCCTGCCACCCAAAGGGCATATCGGTCTCTATGTCGGTTCATGGTATAGCCAGCCGATAGCCTCATGTGCCGAGAAGGAGTGTTCGCTCGCTGATTTTGATGCAGATCTTAAGCGGATCACCGCCTTTGAGGAGACCCTGGTCGAAGAGGGGGCGCTGATTATCAAGATCTGGCTTCATCTGAGTGAAGAGGCGCAGAGAAAACGACTTGAGAAGCTGCAA